>NZ_JBQYEY010000012.1:0-123726 GCF_052656005.1 Nesterenkonia sp. K-15-9-6 | reverse complement strand
CACCCCAGCTGAGAAGATGAGAGACATCATCCTCACCAGCTGACCATCAGCTGGTGCAACGACTCATAGAATCCGCCCGCGTCACCCAGGGTAACATGCACGGGAAAGTGATTCCTGGATGGGGAGCACGCGGGATGTGGGCCGGCTGGACGCGCAGAGCATGCGGGATGTGGGCCGGCTGGACGCGCAGAGCATGCGGGATGTGGGCCGGCTGGAAGCGCAGAGCAACCGGGGATGCGAGGAGTGGGGGCGGGGCGCCTGGTGTGATGACGCGCTCACGGGGGCGAGCTGATCGGATCGCCGGGTCCGGCAGAATCACGACGACGGCGAGGTCGACCTCCGGTGCCGCCCGGCCGCCTGTCGCGGGCCGTGGGGCAGGTCCGGTCGCCTCCGCGCCGTGATTCCCTTCCCTGCGCCGGTCTCCCGGCGATCCGATGCAGTTCTCGCCCGATCCCTGGACGGTGCGACACGGATCCGGCGGACGTCGCCGTCGTCGTCGCCCGCGTGCGGTCCGCGCAGGGCCGTCATGCGGCAGGCCGCCCGTGGGCGGCCTCCGTCGTCCACTCGCATGATGACATTGCTGCCGTCATCACCGGACCCGCTCGACAGAGGAGTCCATGCTGGTCGGTCGGGCTGTGGTGAACCCGAGCCGGCCGCGAAGCTGTTCCCGGCCCGATGCTCGAATCCGATCAGGTCGGCCGATCAGCAGGTGGGCGGATGCGCGCCGACGGAGCCAGCCAATACCCGCCCTGCGAGTGGGGGACGCCTCACACCATATGGCGACTTCTCGTCAGTAGCAATACCCCGATCGGACAAGCCTGTGGATAAAGTGTGGAGTGTGCGGCGTGTCTTGTGAACAACCTGGGGGGAACTCTGTGGATACTTTTCCACAGTGGGTGCCAATAGCGCTTTGACCTGCGGTGATGTAGCGACACACCTGTGAATTCAACTTTTTTTGAGAGCGGTCTTACCGCCGCTTCCAGGGCTTGTGGTGCGGCCGCATCAGGGTGTATAGGCCTCTCTGCGTCGGGTTTTCCACAAGGATTCCACAGCATGGCGGGCCTTCGCGGGATGGTGGGTGAGATACCTGCACGTCAGGGGCATCTGGTGTTCAGGCCCTCCTGATCTGTCGCCTGGGGGAGGTGTCCTGGAATAGCGTGGGAGGCGAAGGCGTTGCCGCCCGTGAACAGATTCAATTTTGAAATAACGGCGGACGGGCTCCTTCCACCCGTGGCCTTCCAGACCCCCTAGGAGCGGACATGCAGTTCGGCGTCTTCAGCATCGGCGATGTCACCCCCGACCCCACCACCGGACGCGCGCCCACCGAGCATGAGCGGATCAAGGCCACGGTCGCCATCGCGCGGAAGGCCGAGGAGGTCGGGCTCGACGTCTTCGCCATCGGCCAGCACCACAATCCGCCCTTCGTGGCCCCGGCGAACCCGCCGATCTTCATGGCGCACGTCGCCGCGCAGACCGAACGCATCCTGCTCTCCACGGCCACCACGCTGATCACCACCACGGACCCGGTGCGGATCGCCGAGGACTACGCGTACGTCCAGCATCTGGCCGACGGGAGAATCGACCTCACGTTGGGCCGGGGCAACACCGGCCCCGTCTACCCCTGGTTCGGCAAGGACATCCGCGCCGGCATTCCGCTGGCTGTGGAGAACTACGCGCTGCTGCACCGCCTCTGGCGGGAGACCGCCGTCGACTGGCAGGGCCGCTACCGCACCCCGTTGGAGGGCTTCACGGCCACGCCTCGCCCGCTCGACGACGTCGCACCCTTCGTGTGGCACGGCTCCATCCGGAGCCCGGAGATCGCTGAGCAGGCCGCCTACTACGGCGACGGCTTCTTCCACAACAACATCTTCTGGAACAAGGAGCACACCGGGCGGATGGTGGACCTCTACCGGCAGCGGTACGAGCACTACGGCCACGGATCTGCCGAGCAGGCCATCGTGGGCCTGGGCGGCCAGGTGTTCATGCGCCGGAACTCCCAGGATGCCGTCCGGGAGTTCCGGCCCTACTTCGACAACGCGCCGGTCTACGGCGGCGGACCCTCGCTGGAGGAGTTCACCGAGATGACCCCGTTGACCGTGGGCACCCCGGAGCAGGTCATCGAGAAGACCCTGAGCTTCCGAGAGTATGCAGGCGACTACCAGCGTCAGCTGTTCCTCATCGACCACGCGGGACTGCCGCTGGAGACCGTGCTGGAGCAGGTCGAGATGCTCGGTGAGGAGGTCGTGCCCGTGCTGCGTCGCGAGGTGGCGGCCCGGACTCCCCAGGGCACGCCCGAGCCGCCCACGCATGCCTCGCTGGTCCGGCGTCGGGAGGAGGGGCGAGACCCCATCCCCGGAGGGAAGAAGGACGACGTCGAGGCCTCGGGACGCTGACGCAGCAGCACGCCGGGTGACCACCCCGGTGACCGCGCTGCCGGGTCGGCTCGTCCCGGCACGATGTCCGATCCCCATGATGGATCGTGGGGCTCAGAGACGTGGGGTTCAGTGATCTGGACGGGGCGGGAACGGCTGGAGAGGAGACGGGCTGGCCTCAGGCGGCCTCGCGCAGTCGGGTCTCGAGCGCGTCCAGCCAGGCCGGCATGCTCGCCTGGGCCTGGGGAGTGTCCGGGTATCGGCATCGCAGGTGCAGGCCGGTCTCGTTGATCACGAACCAGATCATCACCCCGTCGGTGCTGATCACTGCGCTCACATGCTGGGGACGCAGAGCCTCGTCGACGGCGATCGGCAGTCTGCGGTGGTCCAGCCAGGACATGGCGAACATCCCCGGCTCGGCCGGCATGCCGCCGTAGGGCCGCATGATCGGGGCCAGCGGCTGGCTGCCCAGCCTGATGGCCTCCTTCACGGCCCGGTGGCTCGCCTCCAGAGAGGGGTCGTCGTTCTCCAGCACGGCATTGGTGATGAACCAGCCCACGGAGTCGAACCAGCGCCGCTGATCCCGGGAGTGCACCGGGAACACGGTGCGCAGCGGCTGGTCGCCCAGCTCGGCGAACAGCGCGGTCATCACCGAGACCGCCACGGAGATCAGCCGCACCCCGTGGGTGACGGCGTGGGCCTCCAGGCGGGCCAGCTGGTCGGGGTCCAGGACGTCGCGGACCTCCACCACCTCGGGCTGGGGGAGGGACAGGTCGCCCAGCGGCAGGGGGAAGCGGGGCATGACGCCTCCCCCGGCGTCGAGGATCTCCCGCCACCGTTCCACCAGCGGCTCCGGTGGCGCGGGCCGAGCCTCCAGGGCTGCGGTGTGGGCGGCGAAGGGCTCCGCCGTCGGCAGCGTCTCCCCGGGTGGCCGGCCCGCCTGCAGGTCCGCCAGGCAGGCGGTGACGTCCCGGATGATGACCAGCAGCGACCAGGCGTCCACATGGGAGTGGTCGGCGCCGATGATCACCTGAGGCGCTGAGCCGTCGGTGGGCTCGACCAGGCACAGCCGGTGCGACGGTGCGGCGAACGGGTCGCAGACGGCGTCGAAATGGGCGCGCAGGGCCTGGCGCACCTCCTCGGCGCTGAGCACGCCGTCGTCAGGGGCCGTCGGGCCGGCCGGGGCGACGTCGGCGCTCCCGGCACGCAGGCTGATCTCGGCGACCGGGCGTGCGTGGGCCGGGGCCAGCTGCTCCCAGCCACCAGGGCCGATGCGCACCGGGTCCAGCCGCAGCTCGGCGTCCGCCCAGCTGAACGTGGTGCGCAGGGTGCCATGACGTTCGATGACGGCATGCCATGCCGCCGCGACCTCGTCCCGGCTCGCCGGACGCTCCAGGGAGAACGCCGCGGCCATCCAGGAGCCGGGACGGGAGCCGAAGCTGACATGGCGGTTCTGATCGAAGGAGACCGGCAGGGGTGCGCCCTCAGCGGCGGGGACCGCCACCGAGTAGCTGGAGAGCCTCCCCGGACGGGTGTCCATCCGGGCGACGTTGGTCAGCCGCATAGGCGTAGTCTAGAGGGACATCCCTCCGCCCGGGACCCCTTGACGGGGACCGAGCGGGGACGCATGCCGGCAGGCGAGGACAGCGAGGTGAGGCAGGAGCAGTGGGCACATTCCGGACCGACGGTGCGTCCCTCAGCTACGACCTCAGCGCCCCCGAGCCCACAGACGCGGGGACCTTCGTCCAGCTCCACGGCCTGACCTCCTGCGGCTCCCGCGAGCAGCGGGCCGGCCTCGACATGGCCGGCCGTCTCCAGGGAACGCGCGTGCTGCGCTACGACGCCCGGGGCCACGGCTCCTCCACCGGCCGCGACCGCGCGGAGGACTACCGGTGGCCGCGTCTGGCCGAGGATCTGCTGGCCCTGCTGGACGCTCTGGCCCCCGGGGAGCAGGTCCACGCCGCCGGCCCCTCGATGGGAGCGGCCACGCTGCTCCACGCCGCGCTGGCCGACCCGGACCGCTTCGCGACCCTGACCCTGCTGGTCCCGCCCACCGCCTGGCAGACCCGTGCTGCTCAAGCGGAGAACTACCGGCGCTCCGCCCAGCTGGTGGAGGACCACGGGATCGGTGCCTTCGTGCGGATCGGTGCCCAGGTGCTGCCCCCGCCGGCTCTGGCCGACCGTCCTCGCGAACAGGTGCCCGCGGTCAGCCAGGAGCTGCTGCCCGCGATCTTCCGCGGCGCCGCGCTCACAGATCTTCCGGCGGCCGATCAGATCGCCCGGCTGCAGATTCCCACCCAGATCCTCGCCTGGGAGGACGACCCCTCCCACCCGGTCTCCACCGCAGAGGAGCTGCACCGGCTCATCGGCGGCTCCACCCTGGGCGTCGCCGCCACCCCGGAGGATCTGGCCACGTGGCCGGGGCGCACGGCCGCCCATGTGGAGGCCCATCCGGCCCGTCCTGCCCCTCCGGACTGCGGTCGCCGGGGCCGTGAGCAGGGGCGCTCGGAGCTGTCAGCTCGGGGTGAGAAGATGGTCTCTGCCGAGCCACGCTGACCCGCGTCGCCCGACCCCGGCACGGCCCGCCACCGCGGAGTCCGCGCCACCCGAGAACCACCCCCACGGAGGAGCACGGTGAGCCTGGAAGCCTATGACGCCCCACCGGCCGCGGAGTCCCGCACTCCGCCGCAGGACCTCGTCGCCGAACAGTCGGTGCTGGGCGGCATGATGCTCTCGAAGGACGCGATCGCCGACGTCGTCGAGATCCTCAAAGGCCCGGACTTCTACCGTCCGGCCCATGAGCTCATCTATGACGCGATCGTGGACCTCTACGGACGCGGGGAGCCTGCCGACGTCGTCACCATCTCCGACCACCTCACCAAACGCCAGGAGCTGCAGCGAGTGGGTGGGCCGGCCTACCTGCACAACCTGGCGCAGTCGGTCCCGACGGCGGCGAATGCGGCCTTCTATGCGGAGATCGTCCATGAGCGGGCGATCCTGCGTCGCCTGGTGGAGGCCGGCACCAAGATCGCCCAGATGGGACACACCGCCGACGGCGAGGTCGAGGCCATCGTCAATGCGGCCCAGTCGGAGATCTACAACGTCGCGGAGAACCGGCAGAGCGAGGACTACGTGGCCCTGGCCGACGTGCTGGTGCCGACCATCGATGAGATCGAGACCAACGCCAGCCACGACGGCGGCCTGACCGGCATCCCCACGGGGTTCCGGGATCTGGATGACCTCACCCATGGGTTCCACGGCGGGCAGATGATCATCGTCGCCGCACGTCCCGCCATGGGTAAGTCCACCCTGGCCCTGGACTTCGCCCGCGCCGCCTCGGTGGGGCACGGGATGACCTCGGCGTTCTTCTCCCTGGAGATGGGGCGCAATGAGATCGCCATGCGTCTGCTCTCCGCCGAGGCGAAGATCCAGTTCCAGGACCTGCGCAAGGGCGACATCCGGGAGGACGACTGGGACAAGATGTCCCTGGCGGTGGACAAGCTCAACGAGGTGCCGCTGTTCATCGACGACTCCCCGAACATGTCCCTGATGGAGATCCGCGCCAAGGCGCGGCGGCTGAAGCAGCGGCACAACCTGAAGCTGATCGTGCTGGACTATCTGCAGCTGCTCAGCTCGGGCAAGCGGGTGGAGTCCCGCCAGCAGGAGGTCAGCGAGTTCTCCCGAACCCTGAAGCTGCTGGCCAAGGAGCTCGATGTGCCGATCATCGCACTCTCCCAGCTGAACCGAGGCTCCGAGCAGCGCACGGACAAGCGCCCCCAGGTCTCCGACCTGCGTGAGTCCGGCTCCATCGAGCAGGACGCGGACATGGTGCTGCTGCTGCACCGTGAAGAGGTCTATGACAAGGAGTCCCCGCGCGCCGGCGAGGCGGACATCATCGTCGCGAAGAACCGTAACGGCCCCACCCGGGACATCGTGGTCGCCTTCCAGGGTCACTATGCCCGCTTCCAGGACATGGCGCAGGACATCTGAGGTCACTGAGCATCTGAGGTCACTGACCAGTGGGAAGGAGTGTCACGGGCGGCTCCGGCGCTCCAGCAGCGGGGCGACCAGCTGGGCCACGGTGATGCCTCGACGCTGGGCCTCGGCCTGCAGGGCGGCCGCCGTCTCCGGGTCGATGCCGATCGGCGGTGCAGGTGCCTGCGGGGGCGCCGTCGAGGGCGCAGACGCCCCTGGTGCGGCCCGGCGGCGCAGCGCCGAGAGCAGAGGTGTGACCACTCCGGTCAGCACCGCCAGGATCAGCATGATGCCGTAGAACCGACCGAAGGCCTCGCTCTCCCAGCCGACCTCCCAGATGAGGAGCAGCGTGAGTGCGGCCGCCACGGTCAGCAGCGCCAGCGCCGCGCGGAGCAGCCAGCGGATGAGGGCGTCGCGGTGGGCGGTCAGGGCCAGCAACAGGCTGGTGAAGCTGAAGGCCACGGTCAGCGTGACCCCGGAGAGCAGGAGCTGGAACGGGTCCCAGGACCAGCTGGCCTCCCGCCAGATCAGCACGACTGACCACGCCAGGCTGAGCAGGGCCACAGCGACGCCGAGGAATCCCACCCAGCGTGAGGGGCGGGTGAACACCGCTGCGCAGCAGAGCATCGCCAGGCTGTAGAGCCCGACCACCACGGTGGTCAGCAGCACCTGGGACCCGGTGCCGTCGAGGTCGGCGCCGAGCAGCACCAGGATGCCGGCTGCGGCGGCGAGGCTGAACGAGACGATCATCGCCCAGAGGAAGACCCGTCGGGCGATCTGGCCGGGATCCTTCGTGGTCGACATGGCGGCCCCTCTCTCGTCGCGGCGAGTCGTTCCTGGAGCATAGCGGGGGTGCCTACGGCCTGCCCCTGCTTGAGGGCCGAGCCGCTGCGAGGGAAGGCCCCGATCGGGTCTAGGATCACAGATGATGAGACCGTTCCAGGAACTTGTGCGCGAAGCCTGCGAGGCCGAAGTCGACGGGTGGGGATTCCGCTGGCTCGACGGCAGAGCCACCGAGGAGCGACCCCCGTGGGGCTACGCCCGACTGATGGCGGGCAGACTCGCCGCGGCGACCAGCGCCTTGGACCTTGAAACCGGCGGCGGTGAGGTCCTGGACGAGGCCCCTGTCCTGCCGCCCACCATGCGGGCCACTGAGGCCTGGCCGCCGAATCTCGCCGTGGCCCGCCACCGCCTCGGGCCCCGGGGGGTCGAGGTGGCCGACACCTCTGCCGTCCAGGGTCTCCCGTTCGCCGACGAGACCTTCGACCTGGTGACCTCCCGGCATCCGGTGTCCCCCGACTGGCCCGAGATCCACCGGGTGCTCCGACCGGAGGGAACCTATCTCGCCCAGCATGTGGGGCCCGCGTCGGCCTTCGAGCTGATCGAGCACTTCCTGGGCCCGCAGCCGGAGGCCCGGAGACACCGCCACCCTGACCGGGAGGCGGAGCAGGCCCGGGACGCCGGTCTGGAGATCCGCGACCTGCGGACCGCGCGGTGCCGGTTGGAGTTCCACGACGTGGGCGCGGTGATCTGGATCCTGCGCAAGTGCCCCTGGTGGGTGCCCGGATTCCAGACGGAGGACCACATGGACCGGCTGCGGGCGCTGGACCGCCAGATGCGGGCGGGTCGGCCCGTCGTCGCGCATTCCACCCGGCACCTGATCGAGGCCGTGCGTCCCGCTCAGCGGTAGGAGTCGACGTCGAGCTCCTCCACCGGGGTGTCCTCCATGGCGGTGATGAAGCTCCAGGCGTCGGGCCGAGAGCCGTCCACATCGGTGAGGTCATAGTGCGCCGCCAGCTCGAAGGAGCTGGTGGAGCGGGTGTTCCACCGGGCCCGGTCGGGATCGGCCGCCAGGGCGGTGATGCCGCGGGCGAGCATGGCGGGGGTCTCGGAGATCACGAACTCATAGGGCGGGACCACGCCGCTCGTGCCACGGTTCGCCTCCGCGACGGAGCGCCAGGTCTCCTCGGTGACGTCGAAGTGGTCCAGCATCATCTCCGAACGCAGCCACCCGGGCGATACCGATACCGCGGTGCCGCCGTGGGCGGCCAGCTCGTGGCCCTGCGCGTAGGCGAGCCGGTCCACGCCGGTCTTGGCCAGGTCCAGGAACACCGTCTCCCGGTAGTGGGCGGCGTTGTACGCACGGGTCCCGTCGGTCACCTCCACGACCAGCCCGCCGGGGTTTCGGATGAGCAGCTCCAGGGCGCAGGCGCTGGTGTTCAGATGGGTCAGCAGCGCGGTGTCGAGCAGGCGCCGGCCGGCGTCGAGGTCGTACTCCCACAGCGGGGTGCCGAACTGCACGTAGGCCTCCCCGCCGATGTCATTGATCAGGATGTCCAGCCGGCCCTGCTCCGCGTCGATCCGCGCCACCAGGGCCTCGACGGCGTCCACGTCGAGATGGTCGACGACGACGGGGTGGGCCGTCCCACCCTCGGCGGTGATCAGCTGCGCGGTCTCCTCGATGGTCTCGGGGCGCCCGTAGTCCGATGGCACTCCCGCTGTGGAGCGTCCCGTGCAATACACGACGGCGCCGGCTCGCCCGAGCTCGCGCGCGATGGCCCGGCCGGCCCCGCGGGTGGCGCCGGCGACCAGGGCGATGCGTCGGGTCAGGTCTGGAGCGGTCTGCGATGCGGTCATGGAGTCCTCCTGAGTGTGCTGTGCTGCGGCGGGGTGCGCCACCGCCCGCGGATGGGGCGTCAGCATGATCATCTCCTCCATTGACGACACCTGATGTCGCCAATGAGCAGGGTCACTGCGTAGGCTGAGCCCATGCGCACCTCCCGACTGGTGGCCCTGCTGTTGGAGCTGACCCGCCTGCGGCGCACCACGGTGACAGAGCTGGCCGAGCGCCACGGCGTCTCCGCCCGCACCATCCAACGGGACCTCGCCGCCCTGCAGGAGATGGGCGTACCGGTATGGACCCGCACCGGGCCCGCCGGGGGAGTGGGGCTCGTGGAGGGCTGGCGCTCCCCGCTGACCGGGATGCTCGCCGCCGAGCTGCAGGCCCTGCTGCTCGGAGAGACAGGATCCCGGGAGCTGGGCCTGGAGGCCGATTACCAGGCCGCCCGGATGAAGATGCTCGCAGCCCCCGGGGCCGAGGCCCGGCAGCACGCCGCAGTGGCCGAGCGCTTCCACGTGGACCACGGCCGGTGGTTCCACGAGCCCGAACGCCCCGCCGCGCTCGCCGAGGTGGCTCAGGCGGTCTGGTCCGGTCAGCGGATCAGCATCCGGTACACCCGCTCCGATCCGTCGGCGGCGCCTGTGAGCCGACTCCTGGACCCCCTGGGCCTGGTGCTCAAGACCGACCGCTGGTACCTGGTGGCCGCGCACCGGCGCTCCGTGCGGACCTACCGACTCTCCAGGATCGAATCGGTGACCCGGCATCAGGAGTCCGCCTGGCGCCCACCGGACTTCTCTCTGGCCGAGCATTGGCGACAGAGCCGTGCCCAGTTCGAAGCCTCCGTGGTGAGCCTGCCGGTCCGGCTGCGAATCCCCGTCGCCTCGGCCGACGCCCTGCGGGCCGCTCTGCCCGGCACCGGGATCGACGCCGCCATCGATGCGGCCATCGACGCCGCATCCGCAGCGGCGCGACAGCTCAGGCAGGAGGCGGCGCCGCAGCCTGACCACCTCGACATCTCGCTGCTCACCGAATCCCTGGGCATCGTGAGCACCCAGCTGCTGGCTGTGCCGGGCATCGAGGTCATCGAACCACCCGAGCTGCGGCAGGCGCTGGCCGCACGGGGCCGAGATCTGGCGGCCCGCAACGCCCCGCACGAGCGCTGAAGGGTCCACGATAGGATCTCGCCTGTGACCACCCCACCCCGCTCCGCCGCCCAGCCAGTCGCCCAGCCAGCCGCCCAGCCCGGTGTCCGGCCCGCCGTCGAGGTGCCCCGCCTGGTGGCCTTCGACATCGACGGAACCCTGCTGGACTCCACCAAGACGCCGCAACCAGGGACGCTGCGGGCGCTCGACGGGCTGCGCGCCGCCGGGACGCGCATCATGCTCGCCTCCGGCCGGCCGATTCCCGGCCTGCGGGCGCTTGCCGAGCGGCACGGCCTCGGCGAGGACCTGATCCTCGCCGGGCTCAACGGTTCGGTGATCGTCGACCAGGCCACCGGGGCCACCCTGGCCCGGCGTCCCGTCCCGACCCAGCTGGCCGCTGAACTCATCGCCACCGGGATCCGGCACGGCGTGCTGCTGATGCTCCCGCACGACGACGAGCTGATCGTGGCCGACGACGGCCACCCGCAGGCCGCCCATGAGGCCGGCGGCAACGGACTGAGCCTGAGGGTCGTCGACGACATCACCTCCCCGGGCATCGAGCCCACCAAGATCCTCTACTGCGCGGAACGTCCGGTCCTCGAATCCCTGGAGGCGGAGCTGCGGTCCGGCTACGGGGAGCAGATCGAGCTGACCTACTCCTCACCGATCTACATGGAGGCCACCGCGGCCGGCGTCGACAAGTCCACGGCCATCCTGGACTGGTGCCGGGCCGAAGGGATCGACGCCGCGGCGACCGTCGCCTTTGGGGACAACGGCAACGATGTCACCATGCTGCGCGCGGCCGGGCTCGGTGTGGCCATGGGCAACGCGATCCCCGAGGCGCAGGAGGCCGCCGACGTCGTGACCTCCAGCAACGACGACGAAGGCATCGCCCGGGTGCTCTCCCGGTGGGTGGACGTGGGGGAGCTGGAGCCGGCCACATCCTGAGACACGGGTCCGTCTGCTGAGACGGAGCGTGAGCTGTTGTCAGACGCATTCTGCAGTCTGCATGGTGTGCGGGTGGAGTGTGATCCACCTCACCTATCTCGCCCATCAGGAGTTCCACCATGAGTTCGAACAGAGTCGTCGTGTACAAGTCCCCCGGAGAGGTCGCCGTCGAGTCCATCGACTTCCCCTCCCTGGAGGTCCCTCAGGAGGTGGCGGACCACTTCGGGATCACGAAGAAGGCGCCCCACGCCGCCATCCTGAAGATCGTCACCACCAACATCTGCGGATCCGACCAGCACATGGTCCGCGGACGCACCACCGCACCCCAGGGTCAGACCCTGGGGCACGAGATCACCGGAGAAGTCGTGGAGACCGGGGAGGATGTGCTCTTCCTCCGTGAGGGAGACATCTGCTCGGTGCCCTTCAACATCGCCTGCGGGCGGTGTCGCATGTGCGACGAGGGCAAGACCGGCATCTGCCTCAACGTGAACCCCGCCCGCGCCGGCGCCGCCTACGGCTATGTGGACATGGGCGGCTGGATCGGCGGGCAGGCGGAGTACGTCATGATCCCCTATGCGGACTTCAACCTGCTGAAGTTCCCGGACCGTGACCAGGCGCTGGAGAAGATCCTGGACCTCACCATGCTCTCTGACATCTTCCCCACCGGCTATCACGGTGCCTACACGGCCGGTGTCACCACCGGATCCACCGTCTATGTGGCCGGGGCCGGACCCGTGGGGCTGGCCGCCGCGCACTCGGCCCAGCTGCTGGGCGCCTCCGTGGTCATGGTCGGGGACATGAACAAGGACCGCCTCGCCCAGGCCGAGAGCTTCGGTTGCGTGGGCATCGACCTGACCGCCGAGGGGGAGCTGACGGAGATGATCGCCGAGATCGTCGGCGACCCGGAGGTCGACGCCGCCGTGGATGCCGTCGGCTTCGAAGCCCGTGGTCACGGGGAAGGCGCCGGGGAGGCTCCGGCCACCGTGCTCAACGACTGCATGACCGTCGCCCGCGCCGGGGCCGGGATCGGGATCCCCGGACTGTATGTCACCGGTGATCCTGGGGCCGTGGACGACGCCGCCAAGGAGGGCACCCTCGGTGTCCGCCTGGGGCTCGGCTGGGCGAAGTCGCACTCCTTCGCCACCGGTCAGTGCCCGGTGAAGCAGTACAACCGGAAGCTGATGAACCTGATCCTCCACGATCGGGCGCAGATCGCGCAGGCGGTGAGCGCCACCACCATCAGTCTGGATGACGCACCACGCGGCTACCAGGAGTTCGACGACGGCGCGGCCCGCAAGTTCGTCATCGATCCCCACGGGATGGTGCCAGCCTGAGTCTGCGACGACCCGTGAAGCGCTGGGGCGGCCTGTCGAGGAGGACGGGCCGCCCCAGCCCGGACCTGACGGAGGCCTCCCCGATGCTGCCGAGGCGCGCAGCGGGGTGTCGGCCGACCGCGGCCGACCGGATCAGAGGGCTCCGAGGATCTTGTCCAGGAAGAGGAAGCCGACCAGGCCGTAGACCGCACCGATCCACAGGGCGTGGGTGAGGCTGCGCCAGAACTGGCCGGTGGCGATCAGTAGGCCGAAGGCCCAGGGGACGCAGGCCAGCGCATAGCCGCCCACCAGGAACCACAGGCCGGTGAACTCCCGCAGCGCGAGCATGTACACCCCGACGCCGATGGTCCAGAGCATCGTGAACTCGAACAGCAGCGCGGCGATCACCACGGCGGTCACCACGGCCCACAGGTAGCGGCCCCAGGGGCGCCGCGGGCGTCGGGCGGATGCAGGCGGCCGAGAGGGTCCCGCCGCCCGCCCCGCCGTGCGCGCGGAGCTCCGGGACGGCGGCGGGCTCGGACGCTTCTTTCGGGTGCTCACGGCAGTCCACTGTAGCGCGCAGGGGTGACAGCGGAGCCCAGGGGACAGGCCGGTGTGGCCGGCCCCTCATCGCCCGCGCGTGCATCGACCGGGCTCACATGGCCTGGGCTCAACCCTGGTCACTGCACCTCGGCGTCGGGAGGGCTGATCCGGTGCTCCTGTTCGCGGTCCACCGAGACCACCCCGTCCACGGAGCGCAGAGCCTCCAGCTGCTCCTCCGTGGCGCGGCCATGGACCATCCCCAGCGACGTCAGCACACGGTTGACCCGCAGGCCAGCGGCCTGCAGCTCCGCGACGACCTCGTCGAGCCGCGCGGTCCGTTCCTCGTCCACCGTGACGATCCAGCCGACAGGGCGCTCTCCGGGGGAGGTCATGCCGCCAGGGTAACGTCGCGCCGGCGTCGGCGGACAGCCCTGCCCTCCGGCGGCACCAGCGGGCGGGCCCTCCCGGGACGTCTCACTGCTGCTCCTCAGCGGGCGGGGCCAGCGAGAGCCCCGAGCCCACATCCACCGAGGGCAGCTCCAGACGGGCCGCCTCCTGGACGATCTCCGCCCACAGCTCCCGGGCCCGGAAACCGGTGGCCTCCGCCAGCAGGGCCGCCACCCCGGAGACATGCGGTGTGGCCATGGACGTGCCGCTGATGACCCGGTGCCGCTGGTCGCCGGTCCAGGCGGAGAGCACGTCCACCCCCGGGCCCGCCACGTCCACCTGACCGCCCCGACCCGGAAGAGTCCTTGCGGAGAAGTCCGCAATGCCCAGCTGCGAGTCCAGGGCCCCCACCGCCATCACGTACGGGCTGTTCGCGGGGGCACCCACGAAGCCCCTCTCCCCGGAGCTGCGCCGGGCGTTGTTGCCCGCAGCCGCGATGATCAGCGACCCCTGCTCCAGGGCCCGGCGTCCGGCGGCCACATACGGAGGGTGGACCTCCGGCACGTCGGCCCCCAGCGACATGGAGATCACGGCGCACTCCTGCTGCAGCGCCCAGTCGATGCCGGAGAGGATGGAGGTGTCCGAGCCGGAGCCGTCGTCGCCGAGCACCTTGCCCGCGAAGAGCTCCGCCTCCGGCGCCACCCCGTAGCCAGGGCCGTCCTCGCGGCTGCGCGGACCGCCCACCGTCCCCAGACAGTGGGTCCCATGACCATGGCCGTCCTGGGCGGTCTCTTCGTCGATGAAGGATTCGGCGACGATCCCGCGCCCGGCGAGCTCCGGATGCTCCAGGTCCACCCCGGTGTCCAGGACTGCGACGCGCACACCGGCGCCGGTGTACCCGGACTCCAGAGCGCGGACGGCCTGCAGGCCCCACGTGAGCTCCTCGGTGTCCGTGAAGGAGTCCGGCAGCTCCGCCGGGCGGGCGGCCGGGGCGGCGTCCAGCACGCGGTAGATCCGCTCCGGCAGGACATGGACCGGGCGGCGCTCGGCCTGGCAGCGGCTGCGCAGCGCGTTCAGGTGGTCGGAGTCGGCGTCCACCACGGCGACGCCGAGCCGAGAGAAATAGGTCTCGGTGGAGAATCCCTCGGTGCTCAGCAGCCCCGGGGCAGAGTCCTCTCGGACCTGGGGGTCGGCGGAGTCGAAGACGACGACGAAGCGGCCGGGCCGCGTGGTGGTGGTCAGCGTGTGCTCGGGAGTATGCATGGGGGTGCCTCCTGCCTGATCAGCGCCGGGTCTCGACGCCTGTTCCCAGGGTAGGGGTCACGACTGACACGCACCGAGAGGGCGTGGCTGTGTCGCTCAGTGCAGGGCGCCGCCCGGGACGCTGGAATCGGCGCCGCCGCGCAACGTCTCCGCCAGCAGAAGCTCCACAGCCTCCACGGCCTGGGCCAAGCTCACCGGTGACTGCGGATCACGCAGGTCCGGCACATGGACGAAGCCCCCGGGCACGTCGAGGCCGCGGGCGGAGAGATCATGCAGCAGGGCGTAGAGCACGTCGTTGCACACGAAGCTTCCGGCGCTCAGGGACAGGTGCACGGGGATCCCGGCCTCGCGGATCCGGGCCAGGGCGGCCTTGAGCCGCAGGGTGGAGAACAGCGCTCCCTCGCCGGAGGCGACCACGGGCTCGTCGGCCGGCTGGGCGCCGTCGTTGTCCGGGATGCGGGCGTCGCGCAGGTTCACGCCTACCCGCTCCAGCCGGACCGCCTCCGTGCCGGCGGCCAGCCCCAGGGCGACGACGGCGGCAGGGGTGCGCCCCTGGGCGACGGCGGCGTCCACGGCGTCGGCGAGCAGGCCCGCGGCCCGGCCGAAGGCCACCGGCAGGCGCAGTGCGCGGACCTCCAGGCCGGGGACGTCAGTCGGGCCGGTCGGGCTGGCGGGGCCGGTGGGGTCGAGGGAGCCGGCGGCCCGTTCGGCCACGGCCGTCGCCACATCCCAGGAGGGGTTGTGCGCCATTCCGCCGAAGGGCTCGAAGCCGGTGAGGAGCACCAGGGGTGCGGCAGAGCTCATGAGGAGCGGATCCTGCGGGTCAGGCGGATTCGCGCGCGACGACGTGGGCGCGGCCCAGCATCCAGACCTCATCGACCGAGGCCTGCTCCGCGGCGGGGGTGCGACGGCGCGGGTCGTCGTCGACGGCGGCGATGACGGCGTCGGCGATCAGTGTGGCGATCACGGACTGGTCCCACTGGACCGTGGTCAGCCGGGGACGGGACCACTCCGCCAGGGAGACGTCGTCGTAGCCGACGACCGCGATCTCCTCCGGGCAGGCGATGCCCTCGTCCATCAGGGTGGCCAGCAGCATGAACGCGACCGTGTCCGAGAAGGCGCACAGTGCGGTCACCCCGGCCTCCCGGGCCTGACGCACCACCTCGCCCACGTCGGAACCGTCGGCGGCGACCTCGGCCGACAGGGTCAGCTCGACCCCGGCGTCCTGGGCGACCTTCTGTGCGGTGGCGGCCCGGAACTCGGAGATCTCGTGAGCCACCGGATTTGCGGTGCCCACGTATCCGATGCGCGTGTGCCCGGCGGCGGCGAGATGCTCCACCTGGGCCGCCACGCCGGCGTCGCGCGCGTTCTCCGGCAGCTGGGTGGCGGGCATCAGTGCGGTGCCGTAGGCGACGTCGTCGTCGATCCACTCCGGCAGGGCCCCGAAGAGCGGGAAGATCATCTGCGGGGCGAGATCCTGGACCAGCGCGGTCAGCGAGGCGTGGTCGGTGGACTCGAAGTGCACGGCCATGGAATAGCCGCGGCGGCTCAGCTCGGCGGTGAGCATGCCGATCAGTGCGGTGGCCGGCTCGCCGAGCTGGGTCTTCGGCACCACGCAGACCAGGTTGGTGGACTTCCCCGAGGCCAGCGACTTGGCGTTCCGGTTGGGGTGGTACCCGAGCTCCTCAGCGGCGTTGAGCACTGCCCGCCGGGTCTCCTCGGAGATCGTCTGGCCCGGGGTGTTGTTGAGCACGAAGCTCACGGTCGCGCGGGACACGTTGGCGCGCGCGGCCACATCGGCGCCGGTGGGCCGACGGCGGCGGGTCGGGCTGGCAGCTCCGGCGGTGCTGGAGCCGCCGGGGGCGCGGAGAGAGTCTGAGGCAGGCATCGTGATCAACGTAGCAGAGCGCGGGCCGGTTCCCGAGGAGCATCGACGCCGTGGGAAACATGCATTGTTCTGGGCCGGCGAGGGGCGGTCATCCGACCACCAGGATCAGCACGCCCATGGCCAGCACCGTGAAGCTGGCGCCGGTCCACAGCCCGTGCAGCAGGCCCCGGCGGACGCTGCCGGTGCCGGTCGCCACCGCCGCCGTGGCCGGCAGGCACGCCAGCGCGAAGCCGCCCAGCAGCCAGCCCACCCAGGGCAGCGCGACGCCGTAGCTCGCCAGTGCCATGAACAGCAGCTGGAAGACCGGCCAGCCGACGAGCAGGGCGAGGACGACTCCGACGACGACCGCGAAGGCTCGTCGGCGTCGCGCGATCCGGGCCGCGTCGCCGTCGAGCTCCGCCGCCGTGGGGCGATGTCGCCGGTGCTCCGGGGAGGTGGTCATGGGGCGAAGAGTAGACGCGCAGCGGTGACGAGCACCAGGTCACACGCCCAGTGGGAGCGCGCTGAACCGGACCCGGAGTCCATCTGATGGGACGGATGTCACAGGGAGGCGTCGTCGTGGCGTACCCTGGCCTGCACGGTCTAAAGAAAGTACTGACCACTGCGACGGTGCGAGCGCCGAAGACCTCGGCGGGCACGGCAGCGCACGGCCGGAGCGCACGATCCACCCGACGATGTGTGGAGCTCCCGCGGGATCCGCGATGCGCCGTGCCGACCTGATCAGACACTTTCCAGGAGTCATCACTGATGTCCACCATCGACACGACCGCGCCATCACTGACGACGAGGTCTTCGCCTCACATCTCGGCGGCAAGCTCACGGTGGAGTCCACCATGCCGCTGGAGTCCAAGCGGGCGCTGTCCATCGCCTACACCCCCGGGGTCGCGCAGGTCTCCCGCGCGATCCGGGACGACCCCGCCATGCACGCCACCCACACCTGGGCGTCCCGGCTCGTGGTGGTGCTCTCCGACGGCACTGCGGTGCTGGGTCTCGGAGACATCGGGGCGTCCGCCTCCCTGCCCGTCATGGAGGGCAAGTCAGCACTGTTCCGGGAGTTCGGCGGGCTGAACTCGATCCCTCTGGTCGTCGACACCACCGACGTGGACGAGATCGTCGAGACCATGGTCCGGCTGCGGCCCAGCTTCGGCGCGGTGAACCTCGAAGACGTGGTCGCGCCCCGCTGCTTCGAGCTGGAGCAGCGGCTCATCGAGGCCCTCGACTGCCCCGTCATGCATGACGACCAGCACGGCACCGCAGTGGTGGTGCTCGCCGCGCTGACCAACGCCGCCCGGCTGACCGGACGCCTCTTCGTCGACACCCGCGTGGTGATCGCCGGGGCAGGGGCCGCCGGCATCGCCGTGGCGGACATCCTGCTGGAGGCCGGCATCGGGGACATCATCCTCACGGACTCCCAGGGGACCATCCACCGGGACCGGGACGATCTCAACGTGGTCAAGGCGCGGGTGGCGGCGCAGACCAACCGGGAGAACATCATCGGCGGGGTGACCGAGGCGCTGGAGGGTGCTGACGTGTTCATCGGCGTGTCCTCCTCGCAGGTGCCGGAGGAGGCGGTCGCCGCCATGAACGACGACGCGATCGTCTTCGCCCTGTCCAACCCGGACCCGGAGATCATGCCGGAGGTCGCGGCCCGCCACGCCGCCGTCGTCGCGACAGGGCGTTCCGACTTCCCGAACCAGATCAACAACGTCCTGGCCTTCCCCGGCATCTTCCGCGGGGCCCTCGACGCCGGCGCCCGCCGGATCACCCCGGCGATGAAGGTCGCCGCGGCCACCGCCATCGCCGACATCGTGGGGGAGGAGCTCAGCGCGGAGTACATCGTGCCCTCACCGCTGGACGAGCGCGTCGCCGCCGGAGTGGCCGCCGCCGTGATCGCGGCCGCGCACCAGGACGGGGTGACCGACGGCATGGCGTGACCGGCGGCGTGGGGTGACCGGGGCTGTGCGACCGGCGCTGTGTGACCGGGGAGCGCTGCTGGATGCGCTGGTCAGCCCTGGACGGGGCGGCCCGTGCTCCGCTCCCAGGCGGCGACCGAACGTCCTGCCTCCTCTGCGGCGCGTCGCAGGGGAGGCAGGACGCGGTCACGTGTCTGCTCCGGTGTCTCGAGCCCCGCGGAGACGGAGACGTTGATCGCGGCGACCACGCCGCGGTCGGGATGCTCCACCGGCGCCGAGACTGACCGCAGACCGGTCTCCAGCTCCTGGTCCACCAGAGTCCAGCCCCGGCGGGCTGCGGTCTCGATGACCTCCAGGAGCTCCTCGATCCCGGTCCGGGTGACGGGGGTGAGGGCGGGACGGTCCGCCGCCTCCAGGAGTCGACGGCGCTCCGAAGCGACGAGCCCGCCCAGCAGCACCCTGCCCATGGAGGTGGCGAAGGCCGGAAGGCGGGTGCCGACGTCGAGGTCCATGCGCATGATGCGCCGGGTGTGGGCCCGGGCGATGTAGACGACCTCGTCGCCCACCAGCACCGAGGCGGAGCAGGATTCGTTGAGCTCCGCGGCCAGGGACCGCAGCAGCGGCTGGAGCACGTCATGCAGGCCGTTGCCCGACCAGAATCCGACGCCGAGGCTGAGCACCTTCGGCGTGAGCACGAAGAGCCGGCCGTCCGTGCTCGCGTAGTCCAGGTGGACCAGCGTCTTGAGCATGCGCCGGGCTGCGGCCCGGGAGAGCCCGGTGCGCCGGGCGACGTCGGAGAGCGTCATCGGGTCCTCGGCCTCGGCGAAGGACTCGAGCACCTTGAGCCCGTTGGCCAGCGACCTGACGAACTCCTCCTTGTCCGGGGCTTCCGAGGAGGTCGGGGTCTCCTGCGGCGCATCGGTGCGCTGGGTGGACGCGCCGTTCGCTGTGCGGTGGTCTTCCATGCGACGAGCCTATACCGCCCGGTCAGCGGTGCGACGGCATACGCGCCTCTTGACGTGATCCGCATCACAGCGGTGTAATGTGCCTATAGCGAACCAGTGTTCGCTCTGGGTACATCCTGAGGGTCCTGAGGAGCCCTGAGGGCCGGGAGGCCCAGCCGTTCACATCGAGGAGTCCCCATGCGACGCACCCTGACTGCCGGAGGAGCCGTCACCGCCCTGGCCCTGATGACCGCATGCGGCGGGGGTGACGCCGCAGACGACGGCGGCCCGGGCGCCGAGGGCGAGCTCACCGAGATCACGGTGGGCGTGATGCCGATCGTGGACACCGCCGCCATCTGGTTGGGCGTCGAGGAGGGCATCTTCGAGGACCACGGCCTCGACGTCACGCTGGAGGTGGCCCAGGGCGGTGCCGCCATCGCCCCCGCCGTCGTCAGCGGGGACTACGACTTCGGCTTCTCCAACACCGTCTCCCTGTTCATCGCCGCCGACCGCGACCTGCCGCTGACGCTGCTCACCCCTGGAGCGGCCACCACTGGGGACACCAGCGAGGACATCGGTGCCGTGCTCACCATGCCGGAGACCGGGATCGAGACACCGGCCGACCTCGAGGGCCGCTCCGTGGCCGTCAACACGCTGAACAACATCGGAGACGTCACCATCAGCGAGGTTGTGGCGCAGGACGGCGGAGATCCCACGGACATCAGCTTCGTGGAGATGGGCTTCCCCGACATGCCTGCCGCTGTGGCCTCCGGGGAGGTCGACGCCGCCTGGATCCTCGAACCGTTCTCCAGCATCGCTCAGGAGCAGGGCGCTGAGGTGGTGACCTACAACTTCGCCGAGACCGACGAGAACCTGCTCATCGCCGGATACTTCACCGATGAGCCCTTCTCCCAGCAGGAGCCTGAGATCGTCGATGCCTTCACCGCGGCCATGACGGAGTCTCTCGAATACGCCCAGCAGCACCCCGACGAGGCCCGCGCCATTCTGAGCACCTACACCGAGATCGACGACGAGATCCTCGAGCGCATGGTGATGCCGGAGTTCCCGGCGGAGATCGACCGCGAGTCGCTCCAGCATCTGGCCGACCTCTCTCACGAGCACGGGCTCATCACAGACGAGCTCGACGTCACTGAGATCATCCGCTGACACCTGCCGCTGACGTCCACGACCGGAGGTCCACCACCATGACGACTCAGACGGCCGCGCCGCCGTCGGCGACGACGCGCGCCGCACGCCGGCCCCGTGAAGGGACCAATCGGGCGCTGTGGGGCACCGCCGGGGTGCTGTCCCTGATCCTCGTGCTTGAGCTGCTGCCCCGCAGCGGCGCCGTCGACGCCCGATTCCTGCCGCCCTTCTCCGAGATCGGCGCCGCGCTCGCCGACCGGATCACCACCGGGGAGTTCTGGACCGCCCTGGGTGACACCCTGGTGACCTGGGCGATCGGATTCTCCATCGCCCTGGTGGCCGGGATCGTGCTGGGCATGGTCATCGGTTCCGTGGGGATTCTGCGGGACGCCACGGCGTCGACCATCGAGTTCCTGCGGCCCATCCCCTCCGTGGCGCTCATCCCCCTGGCGGTGCTGATGCTGGGCACCGGTCGCCCCGGGACCCTGCTGCTGGTGGTCTATGCGACCTTCTGGCAGGTCCTGGTGCAGGTGCTCTACGGGGTCCAGGACGTCGATCCGGTCGCCCGGGACACGGCCCGGTCCTACCGCTTCCGCTTCCTGACCACCGCGCGGACCGTGGTCTGGCCGACCACCTTGCCCTTCGCGATGACCGGATTCCGGCTCGGAGCCACTGTGGCGCTGATCCTCACCATCACCGGGGAGCTCATCATCGGCACCCCCGGGCTCGGGCGCCTGCTGGCCGTGGCCCAGCAGTCCGGTCAGGTCTCCTCCATGTACGCCCTGGTCATCGTCACCGGACTGATCGGGGTCCTGGTCAACCTCGGCGCCCGCGCCGTGGAGCGCCGGGTCCTGCACTGGCACTCCTCCGTCCGACGGGAGACTGCGTCATGACCACCACCCAGCCTGCGACCGCCCCCGCCCGCGCGAGCGGCCTCGTCGCTCTGCGGCGGCTTCCGGTGTGGCGTCGCCTCCTGACGCTGCTGGCGCTGCCGCTGATCCTGGTGGTGATCTGGTGGGTCACCTCGGACCGGGCGGACAGCTTCTTCTACCCGCCGCTGCGCGACATCCTGGCGACCTTCGGACCCACCTGGTTCGAGGGGCGGCTGACCGCCGACGTCGTGCCCTCGCTGGGCCGACTGCTGGCCGGCTACGCGCTGGCCATGCTGATCGGCGTCGGGCTCGGGACCGCCATCGGACTCAGCTCCCGGCTGCGCGCCTTCCTGGAGCCGGTGCTGGAGTTCTTCCGCGCCATCCCGCCGCCGGTGATGGTCCCGATCCTCATGCTGTTCCTGGGCATCGGCACCGGCATGAAGGTCTTCGTCATCGCCGCAGGCGCCGTCTGGCCCATCCTGCTGAACACCGTCGAGGGTGTCCGCGGCGTGGACGAGGTGCTGCGGGACACCGCGCGGACCTATCGGCTCGGGCGGCTCACCCAGCTGCGCACGCTGGTGCTGCGCGGGGCGACTCCGCAGATCGTCACCGGTGCCCGCCAGGCCCTGTCCATCGCGATCATCCTGATGGTCATCTCCGAGATGTTCGCCGCCCACAACGGACTGGGTTTCACCATCGTGCAGTTCCAGCGGTCCTTCGCCATGCCGGAGATGTGGACCGGCATCATCCTGCTCGGCCTGGTCGGCGTCGTCCTGTCCGTGCTCTTCCGCATCATCGAACGGCCCGTGCTCTTCTGGTACCACGGCCAGCGCCAGTCCCACAGGGGAGGAAACTGATGTCCCACTCAGCTCATCGACCGCCGACGGGATCCCCCATGCTGGAGGTCCGGGGCCTTCGGAAGGTCTACCGGTCCGCGTCCGGGGACACCGAGGCGATACGCGACCTGACCTTCGACGCCACCGCGGGGGAGATCGTGTGCATCGTGGGGCCTTCGGGTGCTGGGAAGACCACGCTGCTGCGGTGCATCTCCGGGCTGCTGGCCCCCACCTCTGGGACGGTGACGTTGGAGGGCCACGACGTCTCCGGCCCCCCGCGCGGCATGGCGGTGGTGTTCCAGGAGTACGCCCGCTCCCTGTTCCCGTGGCTGACCGTCGCGCAGAACGTGGAGCTGCCCCTGAAGGAGAAGGGGCTGAAGAAGTCTGAGCGGGCCCGGCTGGTCCAGGACTCTCTGGAGGCGGTGGGGCTGGGTGACGTCCCGGACTCCTACCCGTGGCAGCTCTCCGGCGGCATGCAGCAGCGCGTGGCCATCGCCCGCGCCGCCGCCTATGAGCCGCACATCCTGCTGATGGACGAGCCCTTCGCGGCCGTGGACGCACAGACGCGCGCCGATCTGGAGGATCTGGTGCGGGACCTGTGGCAGCGGCTCGGGATCACGCTGCTGTTCGTCACCCATGACATCGATGAGTCCATCTACCTGGGTCAGCGGGTGCTGGTGCTCTCCGCCCGGCCCACGGTGATCCTCGAAGACGTGGCGGTGAACCTCCCCGACGAGCGGGATCAGCTGACGACGCGCAACGATCCCGAGTTCGGCCGTCTGCGCACGCACATCTATGACCTCGTCCAGCGGGCCAAGCAGGGCTATCGTCCCGACGAGGAGGCGGCGGAGAGCGCGGTGTGATGGCCCCCGCGCCCCGGGGCGCCTCCGGCGGTCCGGCGGGCCCCGAGCGCCTGGGGCTGCTGGTGCTGGCGGTCATCCTGGTGGGTCTGACCCTGCGATCCCCGCTCGTCGGAGTGCCCCCGGTGCTGGGTGCCATCAGCGCTGAGCTGGCCTTCAGCCCGACGACGGCGGCGCTGCTGACGTCGCTGCCCCTGCTCGCCTTCGCGCTGCTCTCCCCGGCCGTGCCGCAGCTGATGCGCCGCCTGGGGGTGGACCTGACCCTGCTGCTGTGCCTGGTTCTGCTGGGTGCGGCGATCCTGCTGCGGCCCTGGGTCGGTGCTGCCGGGCTGCTGCTCGGCACGCTGGCCGTCGGGGCGGCGATCACCATGGGCAACGTGGTGATCCCGGTGCTCGTGCGGCGCGACGCCGGAGAGAAGGTGCCGCAGGTGATGGCCGCATCCACCAGTGCCTACGGGTTGGGGCAGGCGGTGGCCGCCGGTGCCGCCGTCCCGGTGGCGGTGCTCGCCGGCTGGCGCTGGGCGATCAGCCTCCCCGGCGTCTTCGTGGTGCTCGCGCTGGTGGTCTGGGTGCTGCGGATGCGGGTCGTCGGCGGGGCGGGCTCGAGCGGGCTGACGGCGGGACGGCAGGCGTCCGGGGCGGCTGGGTCGTCCGGGGCGTCGCCGGCGCCGGGTGCTGGTGCTCGGGCGGAGGCGGGCGGCGCCGTCTGGCGGGAGTCGGGGGCCTGGTGGCTGGCGGTCTTCTTCGGGATGCAGTCCCTGTTGTTCTACACCGGCGCCACCTGGATGCCCGCGCAGCTGGTGGAGTCGGGCGGGCTCAGCGAGGCCGCGGCCGGCACGGCCCTGTCGATCTTCCATCTGATCGGCATCGCCGGGACGCTGCTGGTGCCCTCGATGCTGAGCATCTCCGGGGACGCGCGGATCGTCGGAGCGGGAATCGGGGCCGGCTGGTTCCTCTTCTTCGCCGGGCTGCAGACGGTCCCGGAGCTCTGGCCTCTCCTCATGGTGCTGGGAGGTCTCGTGCAGGGGGCGGGCATCGGGCCGTCTCTGACGCTGATCGCCATGCGTCCGGTGGACCTGGCCTTCGGCAGGCAGCTCTCCGGCATGGTGCAGGGGGTCGGCTATGCGATCTCCGCGACCGGGCCGGTGGTGGTGGGGATGATCCATGAGGTCACTCGGTCCTGGTGGTGGGGGACGGGGATGCTGCTGCTGTGCTCTTCGGTGATGGTGGCGGCCGCGTGGCAGGCCGGCAGGAGCAGCCCGCTCGGGCCCGAGCCCTGCCCTGATGTCTGACCCTGAGGCCCGAACCTGTGACGCATCGACTGGGGGATCTGGACGCGGCTATGCGGCTTTCCGGGGCGTCGCTGTGTCCAGATCCCCGATCGACCAGGGCTCCGCGGGTCGACGGGGGCTCCGCGGGTCGGCGGGGTAGGAGGCGGGGTGTCAGGCATGGGGATGAGGGGTTGGGGTGAGGGTTGGGGTGAGGGGTTGGCGCGGCGCAGCAGGCGGTCTACACTGGGTGCGACAAGCGAACACAAGTACGCATAGCGAACATCACCGATGGGGTGGACGCGGGCAGGAGCTCTCATGCAGGACGCCATGCAGGACGTCTTCGTCTACGACGGCGTGCGCACACCGTTCGGCAAGGTCGGCGGAGCGCTCGCCGGTCAGCGCCCGGATGATCTCGCGCAGCTGGTCATCAGTGCGCTGGTGGACCGCGCCCCGGAGCTCGATCCTGCAGCGGCCGGAGAGGTCGTGGGCGAGGTCATCCTCGGCAACGCCAACGGCGCCGGGGAGGAGAACCGCAATGTCGCCCGCATGGCCTGGCTGTTGGCGGGTCTCCCTGTCGAGGTGCCGGCCACCACCGTGAACCGGCTGTGCGGATCCTCGCTGGATGCGGCGATCGCCGGAGCCCGGCAGATCGCCCTGGCTGAGACCGACGTCGTGCTGGTCGGCGGGGTGGAGTCCATGTCTCGGGCACCCTGGGTGCTGCCCAAGACGGACCGGCCCTTTCCGCTGAAGAACCTCGAAGCCGTCAACACCACTCTGGGCTGGCGGCTGGTCAATGACCGGATGCCCGCCGAGTGGACCGTCTCCCTGGGAGAGGCCACCGAGCAGCTGCGCGAGCGCCACGGCATCAGCCGTGAACGGCAGGACGACTTCGCCGCAGACTCCCACGCCCGTGCGGGCCAGGCCTGGTCCGAGGGCCGCTATGCCGAGATGGTCGTCGAGGTCCCCGGCGTGGACCTGCCCCGGGACGAGACCATCCGCGACGGCGTGACTCCCGAGTCGCTGGCCGGGCTGAAGACGGTCTTCCGGCGTGAAGACGGCACAGTGACCGCCGGCAACGCCTCACCCATGAACGACGGCGCCTCGGCCGCCTGGCTGGGCTCCGCCCGCGGCGGCGAACTGCTGGGGCTCGCCCCACAGGCGCGCATGGCCGGCTGGGGCACCGCCGCCAACGAGCCGCAGTTCTTCGGCTATGCCCCGGTGGAGGCGGCAGACCGCGCGCTGGCGCGGGCCGGGATCAGCTGGGCCGACGTCGGCGCCGTGGAGCTCAACGAGGCCTTCGCGGCCCAGTCCCTGGCTTGCCTGGACGCCTGGGGGTTCGGCGACGAGTACGACCCGGCGATCGTCAACGCCTGGGGCGGCGCCCTCGCGATGGGCCATCCCCTGGGAGCCTCGGGCACCCGCGTGCTGGCCACGCTGGCTCGCCGGATGCAGGCCGAGGGCGCCCAGTGGGGCGTGGCGGCGCTGTGCATCGGAGTGGGCCAGGGGATTGCTGTCGTGCTGGAGCGCGCGGACTGAGCTGTGCTGGAGCGCGCGGACTGAGCTGTGCTGGTGAACGCTGACGGAGGAGGACGAGGATGATCACGATCGCGGAGGATGCCGCCGAGGCGGTGGGACGTCTGGAGGACGGCTCCACAGTGCTGCTGGGAGGGTTCGGCAACCCGGGGCAGCCCATGGAGCTGATCGACGCGCTGCTGGACTCCGGGGTGCGGGATCTCACCGTGGTGAACAACAACGCCGGCCAGGCCGACGCCGGGCTCGCGCTGCTCATCAAGGAGCGCCGCGTGGCCAAGATGATCTGTTCCTTCCCCCGGCAGTCGGACTCCTGGCACTTCGATGAGGCGTATCGTGCCGGGGAGATCGAGCTCGAGCTGGTCCCTCAGGGGAACCTGGCCGAGCGGCTGCGTGCCGCCGGCGCCGGCATCGGGGGGTTCTTCACCCCCACCGGGTACGGCACCGTGCTAGCCGAGGGCAAGGAGACTCGCGTCATCGACGGACGCGGCTATGTGCTGGAGGAGCCGCTGCCCGGGGACATCGCGCTCATCAAGGCGCTGCGCGCCGACGAGGCCGGCAACTTGGTCTACCGGAAGACAGCCCGGAACTTCGGGCCGGTCATGGCCGCGGCCGCGGCCCGCACCGTCGTCCAGGTGGATGAGCTCGTCCCTGTGGGCGGCATCGATCCCGAGCATGTGGTCACCCCGGGCATCCACGTGGACACCGTCACCGTCATCCCGACCGCCTCCGGCGAGGCCGCCCTGAAGGAGATCGCATGACCGCGCAGCAGACCACCGGCACGCAGCCCTCGGCCCGTCTGGGTCGTGACGAACTCGCCCGGCTCATCGCCTCCGACATCGCTCCAGGGTCTTATGTGAATCTCGGGATCGGGCAGCCCACCCTGGTCGCAGATCACCTGACTCCGGAAGGCGGGGTGACCCTGCATACGGAGAACGGCATGCTCGGCATGGGGGCGCAGGCTCACGGCGACGATGTGGACCCCGATCTCATCAACGCCGGGAAGATCCCGGTGACCGAGCTGCCCGGGGCCAGCTACTTCCACCATGCCGACTCCTTCGCCATGATGCGCGGCGGGCACCTGGACGTCTGCGTGCTGGGGGCCTTCCAGGTCTCCGCGGCCGGCGACCTGGCCAACTGGTCCACCGGCGCGCCCGACGCCATCCCGGCGGTGGGCGGTGCGATGGACCTCGCGGTGGGCGCCAAGCAGGTCTTCGTGATGATGACGCTCTTCGCCAAGGACGGCTCCCCGAAGCTGGTGCCGGAGTGCACCTATCCGGTGACGGGACTGGGTTGCGTGACCCGGGTGTACACGGACCACGGGGTGTTCCTGCTGGACCGCCGCGCGGACGGGAGTGTCCGGCTGGTGCTGCGCGAGGCCCACGGGATCACCGTGGAGGAGCTGCGGGAGCGGATCGAGGTGCCCTTCGACGTGGCCGAATGAGCCTGGGCGGCATCCACTGGCCATGAATCCCGGCATCTCGACCCGCTCCACGGCACGCCATCGGGCAGATGGCGGGATTCGTGGCCAGTCGATGCTCAGTCCTCGGCCTCCAGTGAGTCGATGAGCTCCAGTCCCCGCTGGGCCCAGGAGACCTCGGCCTCGCCGCGGGCGATGAGTCCCTCATAGGCGAAGGCCTTGTACGCCACGATCCGGCTGTGGGCCTCGGGTGGGAACTTCTCCAGCCGGGCCGCAATGGTGCGCTGGCTGTGGTCCAGGATCTCCTCGCGGGCTGCGCGCCAGCGCTCCAGCATGCCGCTGTAGAACGCGATGTGCCGGCGCAGGTGGTCCCGGGACCGCTCGGCGTCGGCCCATTCGAAATAGGCAGCCTGCATATGGGCGGCGTCGCGCAACGGCCCATAGTCCAACGGCGTGTCCATCCACTCCCGGAAGGCCTGTTCCCCAGCTGCGGTGATGTAGTACCGCGTCTTGGTGCTGTTGGGCCCCCAGGGCACCTGCACCCCCTCGACGAGCTCCTCCTTCTCCATGCGTCGCAGCTCGGGGTAGATCTGCGAGTCCGGCGCGTTCCACACGTGACCCACGGAGCTGTCGAAGCGTTTGGCGGCCTCGTAGCCGGTCAGCGGCTCGGCGGTCAGCAGCGCGAGCAGGGCGGCGCGCAGGCTCATCGATCCGCTCTCCTTCCTCCTCAGATGCGGGGTCTTGACGACGACTATATCGCTGGCTACCGTGTGTCTCAGCTCACAGAATAACTATCGCCATAGTCAATGGACGAAGTGAGTCACGCGGATCAGTCGCGTGGCGGACACCAGGAGGCAGTGATGACGGATCTCGGACCCACCGGCGCGACCGCGAAGAACATGGAGTACCCCCTCAACGCCTGGTACGTGGCCGGATGGGACTATGAGATCGGGCGCAAGGAGATCACCGCCCGCACCGTGGCGGGACGTCCCCTGGCGCTCTACCGCACCGAGGACGGGAGGCCTGTCGCGCTGGCTGACGCCTGCTGGCACCGTCTCGCGCCGCTGTCCATGGGACAGCTCGTCGGCTCGGACGGCATCCAGTGCCCCTATCACGGACTGCGATACAACTCGGCCGGCCGGTGCACCCATATGCCGGCCCAGGAGACCATCAACCCCTCAGCCATGGTCGCCTCGTATCCGGCGGTGGAGCGGCACCGATTCGTCTGGGTCTGGCCGGGCGACCCCACGCTGGCG
This sequence comes from Nesterenkonia sp. K-15-9-6, assembly GCF_052656005.1. Taxonomy (NCBI): domain Bacteria; kingdom Bacillati; phylum Actinomycetota; class Actinomycetes; order Micrococcales; family Micrococcaceae; genus Nesterenkonia; species Nesterenkonia sp. K-15-9-6. The sequence goes on along the minus strand of NZ_JBQYEY010000012.1, from coordinate 95,227 downwards.
GACCCCTCGCTCATCCCGGACATGCACCAGATGGACTCCCCAGACTGGGCCGGCGACGGCCGCACGATCGACGTGGCCGCCAACTACCAGCTCGTGCTGGACAACCTCATGGACCTCACCCATGAGGAGTTCCTGCACTCCTCCTCCATCGGGCAGAAGGAGCTCAGCTCCTCCGACATCGACGTCACCCACGACGAGCGCACCGTCACCGTCACCCGGTACATGGAGGACATCGAGGCGCCCCCGTTCTGGCGGAAGAACATGCGGGACCGTTTCCCCGACTTCGAGGGCCGCGTGGACCGGTGGCAGATCATCACCTTCGAGATGCCCTCGACCATCTGCATCGACGTCGGCGTGGCCGAAGCCGGCACCGGTGCGCTGGAGGGCGACCGCAGCCGCGGGGTCAACGGCTTCGTGATGAACACCATCACGCCCGTGGATCGGCGGCGCTCGCTCTACTACTGGGCGTTCATGCGCAACTACGGCCTGGACCAGCAGCGCATCACCACGCAGCTGCGCGACGGCGTCCACGGCGTCTTCGCCGAGGACGAGGAGATGCTCATGGCCCAGCAGGAGGCCATCGAGGCCAACCCCGACCACGAGTTCTACAACCTCAACATCGACGCGGGCGGCATGTGGGTCCGCCGCCTCATCCAGGCCGCTGTCGAAGCCGAGCGGGCCTTGGGGGCCGACGCCTCCTCCGGTGAGCCGGTGGCGGCCACCGCCGACGGTGCGGGGGCGGTGCGCTGAGATGGCCGGTTCCGCTCAGGTCCGGTGGCAGACCGGGCGCGTCCACTCGACCACGCCGGCCGCCGAGGGGATCCGCCGCATCGAGCTTGACCTGGAGCATCCGGTCCGGGTCGAGCCCGGCGCACATGTGGATCTGCGCATCGACTCCGGGGACGTCCGCTCCTACTCGCTGGTCGGCGGTTCTCAGGACGGGCGTCGGATCACCCTCGGGGTGAACCTCTCGCCCACCTCCCGCGGGGGATCGCGGTTCATGCACTCTCTGCGGCCCGGAGACACCCTCCCGGTGACCTCCCCTCTGCAGAACTTCCCGCTGCGCGTCGGCGCCCCGCGCTACGTGCTGCTCGCCGGCGGCATCGGCATCACCGCCTTGGCCGGCATGGCTTCGGTGCTGCGCCGGCTCGGCGCCGACTACACGCTGGTCTTCGTCGGACGCACCCGAGGGAGGATGGCCTTCCTCGAGGAGCTGCGCGAGGCCCACGGGGAGAATCTGCGCGTGCACATCGACGACGAGGGCGTGCCGCTCTCCGTGTCGGAGCTCCTCGACCAGGTCGACTCCACCACCGAGCTCTACATGTGCGGACCCATCCGGCTCATGGACGCCGTGCGCCGGGAGTGGCTGCAGCGCGAGCTCCCGCTGCCGAACCTGCGCTACGAGACCTTCGGCAGCAGCGGCTGGTTCCAGGCGGAGGAGTTCCTCGTCCGCGCCCCCTCCTGGGGTGTGGAGACCGTGGTGGGAATCGGCGAGTCTCTGCTGGACGCCCTGGAGCGTTCCGGGGTGGAGGCCATGTCGGACTGTCGCAAGGGCGAATGCGGCCTGTGCGTGCTCGCCGTCGAGCAGCTCGACGGCGCGATCGACCACCGTGACGTCTTCTTCTCCGAACGACAGAAGCACGGCGACGCCAAGCTCTGTGCCTGTGTCTCCCGCGTCGCGCGACGGAAGGACTCCTCGGCCCAGGCCGACCAGGGGGCCCCGCCGTCGTCCTCCTCGATGCCCTCCATCACCCTCGACGTCCACTGACGTCCCCGCGCTCGGAAGGAACACCCCATGGATCTGCGTGCCCGCATCGACGCGGCCCCGATGACGTCCTACCAATGGCTCATCGTGGGGCTGTGCGTCGTGCTCAACATCCTCGACGGATTCGACGTCATGGCTCTGGCCTTCACCGCCGCCGCCGTCGGCGAGGAGTTCCAGCTGACCGGGTCCGTGCTGGGCCTGCTGCTCAGCGCCGCCCTGATCGGCATGGCCGTCGGGGCGCTCGTGCTCGGGCCTGTGGCCGACAAGGTCGGACGCCGCCCCACGGTGCTGATCTCCGTGGCTCTGGCCGCGATCGGTCCTGCCCTGGTGGCGGTCTCACACTCCGCCCTGGAGGTGGGCCTCTGGCGGTTCGTCACCGGACTCGGCGTCGGCGGCGTCCTGGTGTGCACCACGGTGATCGTCAGCGAATACTCCTCCGCTCGCTGGCGGGGGCTCGCGGTGAGCATCTACGCGGCGGGCTTCGGGGTCGGGGCCACGCTGGGCGGGCTGGCGGCGGTGACCCTTCAGGAGGGTTTCGGCTGGCGGGGCGTGTTCGTGGCCGGGGCGCTGCTCTCGGCGATCGTGCTGGTGGTGCTGATCGCCGTCCTGCCCGAATCGATCGACTTCCTGCGCGTGCGGGCCCGGCAGAAGGACCGCGCGCGGATCAGCCAGCTGGCCCGCCGGATGGGCCACGACCTCGACGCCGTCGACGCCGAGCTGGCTCGCGATCCGCACGCCCTGCGGGACGGCGCCGAGGCGGCCGGGCGCATCGGGGACCTTCTCCGCGGTGCTCGGAGGCGCCGGACGCTACTGCTGTGGGCGGCCTTCTTCTGCACCATGTTCGGCTTCTACTTCGCGAACTCCTGGACGCCCACCCTGCTGGAGACCTCCGGGCTGAGTCGGGAGCAGAGCGCCAACCTGGGCATGATGGTCGCCCTGGGCGGGGCTGTGGGATCGGTGCTCTTCGGCCTGTGCGCCAGCCGCTGGGCGGCCCGGACGGTGCTGGTCTGGTTCCTCCTGCTCTCCGCAGGGACGATGACGGTGCTCATCGCCGCCACGGCGCTCATGCCGGTGGCCTTTGTGATCGGGATCCTCATCGGCGCGCTCATCAACGGCTGCATCGCCGGGCTGTACACGCTCGCCCCCGCCCAGTACGGGCCGCGTCTGCGCAGCACCGGCGTGGGGTGGGCGATCGGGGTCGGGCGTGCCGGAGCGATTCTGGCTCCTCTGGCGGCCGGCGCTCTGCTGGACCTGAACTGGACACCCGGGCAGCTCTACGGTGCGGTGGCCGGCGTCGTCGTCCTCGGTGCGGCGGCGGTGTTCCTGCTGCCGCGTCCTGCCCCCGGGCCGGCCCCGGAGTCTCCTGTGGAACCCGCCGAGGGCGCGGATGAGCAGGTGCGCACCGGCGCCGCCGGGTAGCACTCCTTGACCGTGCAGGACGCCCTCGACTGTGCGGGGCCTCTCGACGCGGATCTGAGCGGCGGCTCCCTCAGGAGCCGGCCCGGTCGGCGGCGAACACCACGGCGGAGAGCAGCCGCAGGACCTCCTGGCGCTCCCGTTCGGTGAGGCAGGCGAAGAGCTCCTCGTGGGCCAGCTGCGTCTGCTCGGCGGCCTGCTCATGGAGTCGATGCCCTTCCGGCGTGCCCACCAGAATCTTGGAGCGGCGGTCCTGAGGGTCCACCTCCCGGCGCAGCGCGCCGCGGCGCTCCAGTCGGTCCACCAGGGCGACCACCTGGCTGGGGTCCAGGTCCAGGAACCGGCCGAGCTCGCGCTGGGAGGGCCGCGCGTCGGAGCAGGCCATGGACAGCACGGCGAAGTCGCGCACCTTGAGCCCCAGCGGGGCCAGCCGGCGGTTGGCCGCGGCATTGCCGAGCCCTCGCACCCGAGCGATGAGGAACGCCGCCTCCTGGGCCAGGGGCGTGTCGTGGAACCGAGTGATGTCGTCGCGTCGGTGGCCGGTCTCGGCGTGGGCGGCGGCATGTCCGGGGATCTTCACCGGGCTGGGCTTCTCCGGGCTGGAGTTCTCCGGGGTCATCGGGCCTCTCTGGAGTGAGTCGAATATGGGGTGATCGACAACCATTGACTTTCTCAATGGTATCGGTTGTGATGTATCTCACGTGACAGGGGAGCCTGTCTGTCGAAGGATACGAGAGGAGCCGATGTGCTGCTTGAAGGGAAGACGGCGATCGTCACCGGATCCGGCGCCGGACTGGGCCTGGCCTATGCGCAGGAGCTCGCGCGGCATGGCGCCGCCGTCGTGGTCAACGACGTCGACGCCGAGGCCGCGGAGTCCGCGGTGGCGAGCATCCGGTCCGAGGGCGGCCGGGCGGCCGCCTGTGTGGCGCCGGTGGGCAGCGCCGAGGCGGCCGAGCAGCTGGTCTCCACCGCCGTGGAGGAGTTCGGCGGACTCGACGTCCTGGTCACCAACGCCGGCATTCTGCGGGACCGCTCGCTGCTGAAGATGACTGACGAGGATTTCGACGCCGTCATCGACGTCCACCTGCGCGGCACGTTCACCGCCGTTCGTGCTGCCTTCGCCCACTTCAAATCCCAGCAGGTCCCTGGGCGGATCATCTGCATCGGTTCGCCCACCGGCCAGCGCGGCACCTTCGGGCAGACCAACTACGCCGCCGCCAAGGCCGGCATCGTCGGGATGGTGCGCACCTGGGCGCTGGAGATGCGGCGCAGCGAGGTCTGCGTCAATGCGGTCATCCCGGTGGCCGCCACCGCGATGACCAAGACCGTCCCCTATTTCCAGAAGGCTGTCGAGGCTGATGATCGTGGCGAACCGATGCCGGATTTCTTCCGGAAGACCCTCGGCTTCGGAACTGCCGACGACGTCGCCGGGCTGGTGGCCTTCTTGGCCTCCGACGACGCTGCCGAGATCACCGGTCAGGTCATCGGCGCGGGAGGGGATCGGCTTCAGGTCTGGAGCCACCCCGAGGCGGCTGCTGAGGCGCTGCACACAGGCGGATGGGACGTCGAGGCACTCCGGGCAGAGGGGCGCAGGCTCATCGAGGAGCACCTCCAGACAGTCGGGGAACACCTGCCCGAGCTGCCTGACGAGCTGAGGCCGGAGCAACTCTGAGGGCCGGGGGTAGAGCACATGCGCTACGAATGCGGGGTAGACCCCGAGGCCATCGAGGCCATCGATATGCACGTCCACCTCGAAGTGGACACCTGCGGACACCGCGCCCTGCCCGATGAGTTCTTCGACGCCTCCGCGGCCTACTTCAGGACCACCGACCGCACGCCGTCGATCGATCGGATCGCTGAGCTCTACCGGGAGGCTGCCATGGCCGCGGTGGTCTTCACCGTGGACGCCACCACGGCCCTCGGGCATCGCCCCAACTCCATCGACGACCTGGTGGCCGGCTGTCAGCGCCACCGGGACGTGCTGATGCCCTTCGGCTCCGTCGACCCACGCCAGGGCCGAGCCGCCGTCGTCGAGGCCCGCCGCCAGGCCGAGGAGCTCGGGGTCCGAGGATTCAAGTTCCACCCCTCCGTGCAGGCCTTCGACCCCTCCGAGGAGACCTTCCGCCCGCTCTGGGCGGAGCTGGAGGACATCGGGCTGCCCACGGTCTTCCACACCGGGCAGAACGGGATGGGCGCGGGGCTCCCCGGCGGCGGGGGGATCAAGCTGAAACACTCCAATCCGCTGCTGCTGGACGAGGTCGCCGCCGACCACCCGGGGCTGACCATCATCATGGCCCACCCCTCGGTGCCCTGGCAGGAGGAGGCCAACTCGATCGCCACCCACAAGGCCAACGTGTTCATCGACCTCTCCGGCTGGTCCCCCCGCTACTTCCCCGAATCCCTGGTGCGGCTGGCCAGCACCGTGCTGGCTGAGAAGCTGCTCTTCGGCACCGACTTCCCGCTCATCACCCCGGAGAAGTGGCTGCGGAACTTCGCGGAGCTGCCCATCAAGGACGAGGTCCGCCCGCTGATCCTCAAGGAGAACGCGGTGGCGCTGTTGGGGCTGGGGGCCGCCGGAGCCGCCGCAGGGAGCCGGTCATGAGTCTCGACCGTGAGTCCCACCGTCAGCACGGCCGCCAGCCCGACGACGCCCCCGGAGGCTACGCCGCAGGCCTCACCGCCGACCTGTACGGCTTCGCCCAGCGGCTCACCTCCACCGAGCAGGCCGTCCTGGAGGAGCTGCACGCGGTGCTTCAGACCGAGGTCCGCCCTCGGCTCGCCGAGGCCTGGGACGCCGCCCGCCTGCCAGAGGCGCTCACTGAGCCGCTGACCCGCCTGCGGCTCATGGACCCGCCGGCCCTCGCCCGGGCCGGCGAGCCCCTGCGGGAGATCATGCGGGGATTCATCAGCTTCGAGATCGCCCGCTGCGACCTCTCCGTGGCCACCTGGTTCAACGCCCAGGCCAGCCTGTTCCGCACGCTCTGCCGGATCGGCGGTGATCCAGAGACCGCCGCCGAACTGGATCAGCGCATCCGCAGCTATGAGCTCACCGGCGTCTTCGCCCTCACCGAGCCGGGGCACGGCTCCGACGTCGCGCGCGGACTGAGCACCACGGCGGCCCGCACCCCCGACGGCACGGGCTGGATCCTCGACGGCGCCAAGCGCTGGATCGGCGGAGCCGACCGGGCCGATGTGCTGGCCACCTTCGCCCGGGACGCCGAGGACGGACGGATCCGCTGCTTCCTGGTGCCGCGCGAGGCGCCAGGGGTCGATGTCCGGGTGATCAGGCACAAGGCCTCCCTGCGCATCATGCAGAACGCGGAGATCCGCTACGAGAGGGTCGAAGTCCCCGACGCCGCCCGGCTCCCCGGCATCGACGGCTTCGCCGACGTCTCCCGGTGCCTGCGCCGGATGCGCTCGGACGTCGCCTGGATGGCAGTCGGCGCCATGGCCGGGGCCTACGAGGCGGCGCTGCGGCAGGTCGGAGGCCGCGAGCAGTTCGGCCGGCCGCTGGCGGGATTCCAGCTCATCCAGGAGAAGATCGCCCGGATGCTCGGCCAGCTCACCGCCTCCCTGGCGCTGGTGGTCCGGCTGACCGAGCAGCAGCAGGACGGCATCTACCGGGAGGAGACCTCCGCCCTGGCGAAGATGCAGACCGCGCTGGCGCTCCGGGACGTGGTCGCCCTGGCCCGGGAGGTCTGCGGGGGCGACGGCATCACCCTGGAGTCCGACGTCGCCCGCTTCCATGCCGATGCGGAGGCCGTCTACTCCTACGAAGGCACCCATGAGGTCAACGCCCTGCTGGTGGGGCGGGCGGTCACCGGACACAGCGCCTTCGTCTGACCTGACCGCAGCGGATCCTGCCCAGCACCTCGCATGACCCCGACAGCACGCCCACAGCAAGGAGAGCATATGACCACCACCGCATCGCAGACCGTGGTGACCTTCGAGGAGGCCGCCGACCTGGCAGGCACCGACCTCGGCATCACCGCGTGGCGCACGATCACCCAGGAGATGGTCGACACCTTCGCCGACGCCACCGAGGACCACCAGTGGATCCACGTGGATCCCGAGCGCGCCGCCGAAGGGCCCTTCGGCGGAACCATCGCCCACGGGTTCCTCACCCTGGCGCTGATCATCCCCTGTTGGGGGGAGCTGCTCGACGTCACCGGGGTGACCACCAAGGTCAACTACGGGCTGGACAAGGTCCGGTTCACCGCCCCTGTGCGGGTCGGCTCCCGGGTGCGGATGCACGGCACTGTCGCCGACGTCGCGGTCCTCCCCGGCGGTGGGCTGCACCTGACCGTGGACGCCACCTTCGAGATCGAGGGGCAGGAGCGCCCGGCGCTGGTCGCCCGATTCCTGGCCCGCTTCTATGCCTGAGCACGGCCGTTCCCGTGAGCACACCTGAGGAGAAGTCATGACCACCGCCCGCACCACCACCATTCGCCGCACCCGCGCCCTGGGCGCCGCCGCCGTCGGCCTGCTCGCGCTCAGCGCCTGCGGAGGAGACGACGGCACCGCCTCCGAGGAGGGGATCCCCGAGGGAGAACTCGTCGAGGTCACCGTCGGGGTGCTGCCGATCGCCCCGTCGGTGGGGATCTACTACGGCATCGAGCACGGCATCTTCGAGGAGCACGGGCTCGACGTCGAGCTCGAGTACGCCGACGCCGGCGCCGCGATGCTCCCGGCGGTGAGCACCCAGCAGTACGAGTTCGGCATCGGCAACCCGAACTCCGTGCTCAATGCCGCGGACCAGGGCCTGGACATCCGGATCGTCTCCGGCTACACGAACTCCTGGGCAGAGGGAGACGACGTCGCCGGCGTCATCGCCAAGGCGGACAGCGGCATCGAGGACTGGACCGACCTGGAGGGCGCCTCCGTGGCGATCAACGCGCTGCAGACCCAGGGAGACCTGACCATCATGGAGTCGGTGGAGAACGCCGCCGGCGACCCGGAGGCCGTCTCCTTCACGGAGATGCCCTTCCCGGACATGCCTGCGCAGCTGGACCTGGACAACGTCGACGCCATCTGGGTGCCGGAGCCGTTCATGTCCCAGACGCTCAGCGACGACGCCAACCATCTGGTGGGTCACTCCTTCCAGGACGCCGTCCCGGGGATGCCCACCATGGTGGCGTTCAGCTCCGGAGACTACGTGGACCAGAACCCGGAGGTCGCTCAGGCCTTCCATGACGCGATGCACGAGGCGCTCTCGGCGGCCCAGGCCGATGAAGAGGGCGCCCGTGAGCTGCTCGTGGATTTCATCGACATGCCCGAAGAGGCCGCGATGAACATCGCCATGGAGGAGTTCGAGGCCGAGATCCGTACCGAGGAGATCGACGAGGTCGCCGCACTGATGGTCAAGTACGGATTCATCAGCGAGGTGCCGGAGATGTCGGAGATCTACTTCGTCGACTGAGGAGGAGCCGCACATGATCAACCACGGTCTGGGGGACTGGATCCACCGACGTCGGGTCCGGATGGCTGATCGGCCGGCCCTGTTCAGCACCGCCGGCGACCTCACCTATGGGGAGCTGGCCTCCCGCATCGACCGGCTGGCTCAGGCCCTGGCCGAGCGCGGAGTGCGGCCGGGAGACCGGGTGGCCTACCTGGGGGAGAACGCCCCCTCGGTGTTGGAGTGCCTCTTCGCGGTGAGCAGTCTGGGGGCAGTGTTCGTGCCGCTGAACACCCGGCTGGCGCCCCCGGAGCTGGCCTTCCAGCTGCAGGACTCCGGGGCGCGGACGCTGGTCTGCTCCGCCGAGCTCGGCCGGCAGGGTCTGGTCAGCTGCCCAGACACCCCGGTGGAGCGGGTGCTGATCGTCGGCGAGGAGACTGTGCCCGCCGAACTGGAGGACCTGGCCGACGAGCAGTTGGGCGCCGAGGTCTCCGCGCGGCCGGCGCTGGAGGCCTATGAGCCGGTCCTGGCCTCCGGAGCTGACGAGCGGCCCCAGGTGCCGGTGGCCCAGGACGACCTGGCGGTCATCCTGTACACCTCGGGCACCACGGGGCGGCCCAAGGGTGCGATGCTCAGCCACGGGAACCTGCACTGGAACGCGCTGAACGTCATCACCGACTACGACATCACCAGTCGGGACGTGGCGCTGATGATCTCCCCGCTGTTCCACGTGGCAGCCCTCAGCCAGGGGACCCTGCCGGTGCTGCTCAAGGGCGGCGCCGTCATCCTGGAGACCCGGTTCGATCCGGGACGGGCCCTGCGGCTGATCCGGGAGCACGGAGTGACGAACATGTCCGGGGTGCCCACCACCTATCAGATGCTCTGCGAACACCCGGACTGGGAGTCCACCGACCTGTCCTCGCTGCGCACGCTGACCTGCGGCGGGTCGGCTGTGCCGGCGCGGGTGCTCGACGCCTATGAGGACCGCGGCATGGCGTTCACCATGGGGTACGGGCTCACCGAGACGGCCCCCGGGGCCACGATGCTGCCGCCCTCCCATTCGCGGGCCAAGCAGGGCTCCGCGGGACTGCCGCACTTCCACACCGACGTCCGCGTGGTCCGCCCCGACGGCGAGCGGTGTGCCCCCGGTGAAGTGGGGGAGATCCTGGTGCAGGGTCCCCACGTGGTCTCCGGCTATTGGAACCGGCCGGACGCCACTGCGGCCGCCCTGGACGAGACAGACGAGGGCACCTGGTTGCACACCGGGGACATGGGGCACTTGGACGAGGAGGGGTTCCTGTACGTCACCGATCGGCTGAAGGACATGATCATCTCCGGAGGGGAGAACGTCTACCCGGCCCAGGTGGAGCAGGAGATCGCCCAGCTCGACGCGGTCGCCTCAGTGGCAGTGATCGGAGTCGAGGACGACCGCTGGGGCGAGGTGCCCCGCGCCGTCGTCGTGGTCCGCGAGGGTCACGAGATCACGGCGGAGGAGATCATCGAGCATTTGCAGGGAAGGCTCGCCCGCTACAAGATCCCCAAATCCGTGGTGTTCGTGGATGAGATGCCGCGCACCGCCTCCGGGAAGATCCGCAAGCCCGCCCTGCGCGAGCTGCACGCCTGAGGAGGGACGTCATCGAGTGGTCATGAACCCCGGCATCTCGACCCGATCTGCGGCGTGGCATCGGGCAGATGGCGGGATTCGTGGCCACTCGATGCTCAGTCCCCGCCGAGCTCCTCGGCAATGACCCGCTGGCCGATGCCGAAGGCGACGTTCGCCGCCGGCACGGAGCAGTAGATGGCCGCCTGGAGAAAGACCTCCTTGATCTCGTCGGCAGTCATGCCGTTGCGCAGGGCGGCGCGGATGTGCATCTCCAGCTCCTCCCAGTAGCCGCCGGCGATCATGGCGGTCAGCGTGATGGCTGAGCGCGTGGTGCGCGGCAGGCCTGGGCGGGTCCAGATGCTGCCCCAGGCGTAGCGAGTGATCAGCTCCTGGAAGTCCTCGGTGAAGGCGTCCTTCTTCGCCTCGGCGCGGTCCACATGCGCATCCGAGAGCACCTCGCGGCGCACCTCCATGCCGGCGGCGTAGGGGTCTTCAGCGGGTGTGGGGCGGGGGTCAGTCATCGAGCAGCTCCTCCAGGAGTCGGGCCGTGGCCTCGGGGGCCTCGGCGGGGGCCAGGTGTGCGACGTCGGGCAGCGTCACCGCCCGCACCGGTACGGAGCCTGCCGCCGCGCCGTCGGCGATCGCCGCGGCATCCGCCGGCGGACACACGGTGTCCTCGGCGCCGTTGACCACCAGCAGAGGACGGGTGAACCGGTCCAGACGGCCGGTGAGGTCATGGGCGCCCAGGGCGTGGCAGGCGTGGGCGTAGCTGTGGCGGTCGGCGTGCTGCAGGGACTGCAGCAGGGACGTGGCCACCCGGGGGTGCTCGGCCATGAACCCGGGGGCGAACCACCGCTGGACCGAGCCCTCCACCATCGTGGGGGTCCCCGCCTGGGCCACGAGCTCGGCCCGCTCGGCCCAGCCCTCCGGGGTGCCGATCCGGGCGGCGGTGCAGATCGCGGCCAGCCGGTCGATGCGGGTCCCCGGCCGCTGGGCCAGGGCCAGCGTGGTGGCTCCACCGATGGACACCCCGGCGGCCAGCACCGGGGTCGACGACGACACTCCGTGTTCGGCGACCACTCCCGCCAGGATCTCCTCCACGCCGTCGGCCAGGTCCTGGAGGGTGTACGGACCGTCGGAGGGCCGGCTCGCCCCGTGACCCGGCAGATCCCAGCCGATGACGACGAACCGTTCCTGCAGGTGAGGCACCGCGGGCCCCCAGAGCGCCGAGACGCTCGTGCCCAACGAAGGGCCCACCAGCAGCAGCGGGCGCTCGCCGGAGGTCAGGTCCTCGATGCGGCCGGCAAGCAGGGTCGGGGTGAGGGTGAGGGATCCCTGGGTCTGCGTCATCGACTCTTCCTGTGATGGCTGGTTGGTCAGTGGGGTGTGGCGGGTGGTGCGACGCCGAGGCGTCGGGGGCCGTGGCGTCAGGGGGAGAGCCCCGCTCGCAGCTCGGCGAACCGGGCCCGTGCGGCGTCGATCAGCTGCGCCGAGCGGCCCAGGTAGCGGTGGGGGTCCAGCGTCTCGGCCAGCTCGTCGTCGCTGATCGTCTCGGCCGGGAGCTTCTCCCGCAGCCGGACGGTCAGGTCGGACTCATCACGCGCAGCCTCGGCCAGCAGCGCCTTCAGCCCGGCCGGTCCGCCCGGGTGAGCGTCGCCCAGTCGGGCCAGGAGGCGTTCGCCGAGCACCCCCGGGCCTGCGGCGTCCAGGTTCTGACGCATCGCCGCCGGGAACACCTGAAGGCCCTCGCACAGCTCCGCGGCCCGGGCGGCCGCGCCCCCGCTGAGGCGCAGCAGCTCGGTCAGGGCCGGCCATTCGGCGTGCCAGGCGCCGTCGGGGCGCTCGTCCACGGCGGCGCCGGCGGCCTGGTGGAGCGTGGCCAGATGTCCGGGTCCGGCCAGGGCGGCGGAGCGGATCAGCACCGAGAGCACCGGATTCTGCTTCTGCGGCATCGCGGAGGAGCCTCCGCGGCCTGGGGCGGAGGGCTCGCGCAGCTCTCCGATCTCCGGGCGCTGCAGGGTGAGCACGTCGGAGGCCAGCGTGCCCAGCGCGGCGAGGGCCTCGGCGGCGGCGGAGGCCGCCTGCAGCACCGGGCCACGGCGGGTGTGCCAGGGCATGGCCGGGAGCGCCAGGCCCAGCTTCTCTGCCAGCCGGGCGGTCAGCTCCTCGGCGCGGGCGGGGGAGCCGGCGAGCTCCACCAGCGCGGCCTGGGTGCCGACGGCCCCGCCCCACTGCAGGGGGGCGGCACCGGCGGCGACATGCAGGTTCTCGGCGGCGTCGCTGAGCGCGGCCAGCCATTGGGCGGCGCGGAGCCCGAAGACGGTGGGCAGCGCGGGCTGGGTCAGCGACCGGGCGACGGCGAGCGTCTCCCGGTGGGCGTCCGCCGTCCGGCTCAGCACCTCCCCGGTGCGCAGCAGATCCGTCACGACCTGGTCGATCACCCGACGCACCACCAGCATCAGGGCGGTGTCCAGCACGTCCTGGCTGGTGGCTCCGCGGTGCAGCGCGGCATCCGTGGCTCCGCGCTCGGCCAGCAGCCGGCGCACCTCGGCGAGCAGTGGGATCACCGGGTTGCCGCCGCCGGTGGCGGCCTCGGCCAGCACCGCCGGGTCCGGATGGGCTGCCATGTCCCGGCTCAGTTCCCGCAGTGCGTCCGCGCTCTGCGCCGGAGCGAGTTCCGCCTCGGCCAGCACCTCGCCCCAGGTCGCCTCCACCTCCAGCAGCGCGGCGACGACGGCGGCGTCGGAGGTCATCGACGCCGCGGCGGTCCCGGCCCAGGCTGGGTTCAGCAGGCCGTGCTGCCCGGTCGCGGGCCCAGCAGAGTGTTGGTGCAGGGGAGATGTCATGGACACCATCGTGTCAGTCCGCCGGGCCGGTGACCTGTGGGGTGTTCGGGTAGCTCAGGAAGACCGTCTCGTCCTGGCCTTGGAACCGGATGTCGAAACGCAGGCCGTCATCGTCGCGGGCGGCGATCAGCGTGTGGCGTCGGTCCTCCGGCACGGAGACCAGCAGGGGGTCGGCGGCCAAGGCGTCGGTGTGCTCCGGCAGGTACGCGCGGGTGAAGAGTCGGTCCATCAGTCCGCGAGCGAAGACCGTGACCAGGATGAACGGTGCCGCACCGGCCGACGTCGGGCCCGGCTCCACGGTGGTGAAGCTGTAGTGGCCCACTGCGTCCACGGCGGCCCGGCCCCACCCGGTGAAGGTGTGGCCGTCACGGTGCAGGGAGCCCGGCTCGGCAGGGATGCGGCCTGCACCATCGGGCTGCCAGATCTCGATCAGCGCGTCCGGGACGGGGGCGCCGTCGCCGTCGTAGACGGTGCCGTGCAGCCGCACCGCCTGCGGGTGGGAGCGGTCCACCAGGTCCGGCCCGCCCTCATAGGGCAGCGCGAAGCCGAAGAAGGGGCCCACCGTCTGGGCGGGGATGGGGGTCAGGTCGCCGGGGGTGCGGGCCATGGTCAGTGCTCCTCCTGCTCGGACCAGGTGCGGTTGCTGCCGGACAGGACGATGTCCCAGCGGTAGCCGGTGTTCCATTCGTGCTGGGACACCGAGTGGTCGTACTCGGCCACCAGGCGGTCGCGCGCCTTGGGGTCGGTGATGGACTGGTAGATGGGGTCCAAGTCGAAGATCGGGTCCCCGGGGAAGTACATCTGCGTGACGATCCGCTGGGTGAAGTCGGTGCCGAACATCGAGAAGTGCAGATGCGCCGAGCGCCAGGCGTTGTGGTGGTTCTTCCACGGGTAGGGCGCCGGCTTGATGGTGGTGAACGTGTATTCCCCGTTCGGGCCCGTCAGGGCGCGGCCGACGCCGGTGAAGTTGGGGTCCAGCGGGGCGGGGTGCTGGTCCCGCTTGTGCATGTACCGGCCGGCGGCGTTGGCCTGCCACATCTCGATCAGCTGATTCGCCACGGGGCGGCCGTCGCCGTCGAGCACCCGCCCGGTGACCACGATGCGCTCTCCGATGGGCTCACCGTGGTGCTGGATGGTCAGGTCCGCCTCCAGCGGGGAGACGTCCTGGTGCCCGAAGGCCGGGCTGTGGAGCTCGATCTCCTCGGGGTCCGCGTGGTGCAGCGACTTGGTGGGGTGGCGCAGCAGCGAGCTGCGGTAGGGCGGGAAGTTCAGCCGGGCGCTGGTCTCCTCCCCGTCGGCGGCCTTGCGCGACTCGTAGTCGCGGTGGATCTGGGCGATCTCGGCGTCGATCTCCTCCTGGGAGGCCGCCGCCGCATCCGGATCGGTGGGCTTCTCCGCCATGGTTCCGCTCCTTCGCAGGTGAGACCGGGCGCTCCCTGAGGACGCCGGTGGGGACGGGTGCGTCCTCAGTCTGCGGGGCTCTCCGGGGCCCGCACCACGGGTGTCTCATTCAATGGCACAGTCGGCTGGGGCATGGCCCGGCTGATGCCGCGGGCGGCGGTCTGCAGCGCCATGAGGAACTGCGGGATCTCGGGCGAGTCCCGCGGTACGACGACGGTCAGCGCGGCCAGTGCGCGTCCGCGAGGGTCCAGCACTGGCACGGAGAGCCCTGCGGTCTCGGTGTTGATGACGCCCACCAGCAGGGCGTGGCTCCGCCGACGGGCCTCGGCGAGCTCCCGGCGCAGCTCCGGCCGGGCCGCCTCCGCGCGGTCCCCGTGCTCGGCCCACCAGCGCTCGGCGGTGCGCTGAGGTGCGAAGGCCAGCAGCACATGTCCCATGGAGGTCAGATGCGCCGGCATGGTGGTCGCCACCTCCGCCGGGTTGGCGACGGCGCCGTGCCGGGAGAGCCGCTCCACGATCAGTGCGCCGTCGTCGGCGAGCACCGAGAGCTGGGTGGTCTGCCGGACCACCGCATTGACGTCCTGCATGTACGGCAGCGCTGCGCTGCGCAGCTCCCGGTGGATGGGGGCGTGCTGGGCGATCTCCCACACTCGGCGCCCGACGACGATCTCGCCACCATCGGTCAGCGCCAGCAGGCCGCGTGTGCGCAGCTCCCGGATGAGCCGGTATCCGGTGGTCCGGGGCAGGCGTGCGGCGGCGACGAGGTCGCCAGGGGTCTGGGCCGGCTGCTCTTCCAGGGCGGCGAACAGCCGCATCACGCGGTCCAGGACGGCGTCGCCGCTGGGGGAGTTGGCCATGGGACCAGGGTATCGGCCATGCCGTGGGCGAGTCCTGTTCAATGGGATTCTCCTGGTGTCTCGCCCCTGCCGTCGCCACACTGATCGTGTCTCAGAACACATCAGCAGGACCAGATCAGCAGGGAGAACCAGTGAGCGCACACACCAGCCGAGTCGACGTCGGCATCGTGGGCGGCGGGCCGGCCGGCCTGATGACGGCATTGCTGCTCACGCGCCGCGGGATCAGCGTCGCCGTCGTCGAACGCCGCAGCCAGGAGACCATCCGGGCCACTCAGCGGGCGGGCATCCTCGAGGCGCCGACGGTGGACATGCTGGTCGACGCCGAGATCGGCTCCCGGGTGCTCACCGAGGGTCACGAGCACGAGGGTACGGTGCTCAGCTTCGACGGGGTCCAACACCGCATCGACTTCCAGGCCCTGGTGGGCCGCTCGGTGTGGCTCTACCCGCAGAACGAAGTCTTCCATGATCTGGCGACCGCCTGGCAGGCCGAGGGCGGCGAGATCCACTGGGAGGTGGACGACGCCGCCGTCGAAGGGCTCGAGGGCGACGCCCCGGCGATCACCTTCACGGATGCCGCCGGTGAGCCGCGGCGGATCGAGGCGGAGCTGATCGTCGGCGCCGACGGGTCCCGGTCCATGTGCCGGAAGCTCATCCCTGATGACGTCCGCACCGACTACCGCACCACCTACCCCTTCGCCTGGTTCGGGATCCTCTGCGAGGCCCCGCCTACCGCCCCGGAGCTGATCTATGCGAACTCCGAGGTCGGCTTCGCGCTGATCTCCCAGCGCAACGAGGACATCACCCGCATGTACTTCCAGTGCGATCCGGACACCGACCCCGAGGACTGGAGCGACGACGCCATCTTCGACCACATCCAGCGGGTGCTCGGCGGCGAGGACGTGGTGGCGCTGAAACGTGGGCGGATCATCGACAAGACGGTGCTGCCTTTCCGCTCCTACGTGTGCGACCCGCTGACCCACGGGCGGCTCGTCCTGGCCGGCGACGCCGGGCACACCGTGCCGCCCACCGGTGCCAAGGGGCTCAACCTCGCCTTCTCCGACGTCCGCGCCCTGGTGCCGCGCATCGAGGAGTTCCTCACCGGCCTGAGGCAGGGCGTCGAGGGCGCGGCCGACGTCGACCCGTTGACTGTCACCGAACCCCTGCGCCGCTATTCGAAGACCGCATTGGACCGGGTGTGGAAGGCCCAGAACTTCTCATGGTGGGCCACCAACCTGCTGCACCGCCGGCCCGGGGAGGATCCCTTCGCCCACCAGCGACGCCGCGGTGAGTTCGACGCCATCACCGGATCAGTCCACGGGCAGGCCTACTTCGCGGACTCGTACACCGGCTGGGCCGACGCCTGACGACCTGAGAACCTGACGACCTGAGAACCTGTCGACCTGACCACCTGAGAACCCACCACGGGACAGACCACCGGGCAGACCACCACGAGAGAGAGGCATCGATGACGCTGCTGGACTCCACCACCTGGACGGGCAAGATCCACTCCACGCGCTGGACGGAGGGCTCGGACGGCACGATCACCGTCCGGGAGCCCGCCACCGGCGAGACCCTCGGGGCCGTGGGCGCCGCCTCCCGCGAGGATGTGCTGGCCGCCTCCCGCGCGGCGGCCGCCGCGCAGAAGGACTGGGCCGCCCGACCCCCGCGGGAGCGGGCCGCCGTGCTGCGCCGGGCCGGACGGCTCTTCGAGGAGCACGCCGAGGAGATCCGCTCCTGGATCGTCTCCGAGACCGGCGCCATCCCGCCCAAGGGCGGGCTGGAGGCCAAGATCGCCGCTGACGAGTGCCACGAGGCGGCCGCGCTGCCCACCCACCCGCACGGTGAGGTGCTGGCCACCGACGAAGATCGCTGGTCCCAGGCGCGACGTCGGCCCGCCGGAGTGGTCTCCGTGATCGCCCCGTTCAACTTCCCGCTGATCCTCTCCATCCGCTCCGTGGCGCCCGCCCTGGCGCTGGGCAATGCCGTGCTGCTCAAGCCCGACCCGCGCACCTCCGTCTCCGGGGGTGTGGTGCTGGCCCGCATCTTCGAGGAGGCCGGCCTGCCCGAGGGGCTCCTGCATCTGCTGCCCGGCGGCCGAGAGACCGGCGCCGCCGTCGTCGAGGCCCCGGAGGCGCGCGTGGTGGCCTTCACCGGTTCCACGGAGGCCGGCCGCAGCATCGGGGAGACCTGCGCCCGGCTGCTGAAGCGGCCGCATCTGGAACTCGGCGGCAACAACGCGATGATCGTGCTCCCCGAGGCTGACCTGGACCGGGCGGTCTCCGCGGCCGCCTTCGGCTCCTTCATGCACCAGGGACAGATCTGCATGACCACGGGGCGGCACCTCGTCCACGAGGACATCCACGACGACTACCTGGAGCGACTCGCCGCGAAGGCCGACGGCCTGCCGGTGGGTGACCCGGCCCGGGAGCAGGTGGCCCTGGGGCCGATCATCGATGAGAACCAGCTCAAGCGGGTGGACTCCATCGTCCAGGAGACCGTGCTCCACGGCGGCCGCGTGGTGGCCGGCGGCACCCATGAGGGACCGTTCTACCGGCCCACAGTGCTCACCGACCTGACCGAGGAGAGCCCCGCCTGGGCGCAGGAGATCTTCGGGCCGGTGGCCCCGGTGATGCGGTTCCGCACCGAGGAGGAGGCCATCGCCCTGGCCAATGGCAGCGCCTACGGGCTCTCCGCCTCCATCCTGGGCGACGTCGGCGCGGCCATGCGGATCGCCGACCAGCTCGCCTCTGGGAAGATCCACATCAATGAGCAGACCGTCTCCGATGAGGCCTATGCCCCCTTCGGCGGCGTCGGCGACTCCGGCAACGGGAGCCGGGTAGGAGGCGCGGCCGCCAACATCGAGTCCTTCACCGAGCTGCAGTGGCTGACCCTGCGTCCGGAGATCGCCCAGTACCCGTTCTGACGCCGTCTCTCCGTCCCGACGCCGTTGGTCCCGACGCCGGCCAGGCCGCCGCCGTCGTCGTCGGCTCCGGCGTACTCTGAGCAGGGGCAAGGAGACGTCAGGAGGCGCGGGTGAGCAGAGGCGAGCCGTCACAGGTGGGCGCATCGGGCCGCGAGGGTCCCGGGATCGGGCTGCTGGCCGCGCTGCTCGGTGCGGTCGGGATCGGCCCGGTGCTGCTCTACGGGCTCAGCGCCACCAGTGAGCTGGTGATCGTCGACCTCGGCATCACCGAAGCCCAGTTCGGACTCTTCGCCACCGTCTGCTTCGCCTGCGCCGCCGTGGGCAACGCGTCTCTGGCCAGGCTCTCGGACCGGCTCTCCGACCGTGTCCTGATGAGCCTGATCTTCGTGCTCGCCGCGCTCGCACTCGGCCTGGCCGCCGTGCCGGGAGGCTACGTCCTGGTGCTCGTGGCCGCCGGGGTCTCCGGGCTGGCCCAGTCCTTCCCCAACGGGGTCACCAACAGGATCCTGCTGCAGCGCGTGCCCGCCCGCCGACGCATCGGCTGGGCCGGAATCAAGCAGTCCGGGGTGCAGGCCAGCCAGCTCACCGCCAGTCTCGCCTTCCCCGCCCTGGCGGTGTGGATCGGCTGGCGCGGCGCGTCCCTGCTCTCTGTGCTGCTGGCCCTGGGCCTGATGGCGCTGACCTTCCGGGCCCTGCGGGCGGCACCGCCGCTGAGCGCCCCCGATCCCGGTCGCTCCAGGCCGACCTCGGCCTCCCCGGGGGCGACGCCGGAGGCCCCCGGCGCGTCACCGGCCGCAGGCCGGGGACCGGAAGGGGCGTCGTCGAGATCGCGCCTGCCGGGGGCGGTGTGGGCGCTGACGCTCTTCGGCTTCCTCAACGGGCTGGGCGTCCAGGCGACCAACGTGTACCTGCCGCTGTTCGCGGTGCGGGAGCTGGAGTTCAGTCTGCTCGCTGGCGGCATGACCGCCGCGGCCGCCGGCGCGATCGGGGTGGCCGCCCGCGTGGGATGGGGCCGGGTGATGTCGCGCGGCGCCTCTGCACCGAGGCTGCTGCTCGCCCTGGCGCTGATGGCGCTCGCCGGGGCCGGGACGTTCCTGCTGGCTGGGGCGACCGGATGGGCGGCGCTGCTGTGGCTGGCCGTGGCGCTGCACGGGGCCTCGGCGCTGGGGGTCTCCGTGGTGATCATGGGGGCGCTGCTGCGCCGTATCCCCGCGGAGAAGATGGCCTCGGCCACCGGGATCGCCACGGCGGGGATGTTCGCCGGATTCACCCTGGGCCCGCTCGTGATGGGGCTGCTGATCGGCGCCACGGGAGGATTCCAAGCCGGGTGGCTGGCCGCGGCCGGGACCTATGCCGGCTGCGCAGTGCTCGCCGCCGCACTGGTGGCCCGGGGCCGGTGACGTCCTGCTGCGTTGCCGCCGGAGCAATTGTCGCTAAACGTCGCTTCAGTGCCTGGATTCCGACCACCGCTCCGGAGCCAAGGGTCTCAGCCGTCGTTCTCCTGTTCGTGCTCTTCGCGTTCGAGGAGCTCGGAGGGCCCGGGGTTTCTCTCTCGACGTTCTTGCCGGTGTTCTTCGGCGAAGCGTTCGAAGGTCTCGTACATGGTGTGGTGGTCGGAGCAGCGGGTCTGGTAGAAGACTTCGATGTGGGAGTCGTCACCGCGCACTTCGAGGAAGCGGCCCTCAGAGTTGCCTGCGCCAAAGACGGCGGGGCGGTCCATTTCGGTTGAGCTGGTGTGGTTGTTCGCGTTGGGGGTCAGGCCGAGTTCTGCGGTGATGGCTTCGCCAGCGGCGTAGACCTCCTCGCGCGGGAGGCCGTGGGAGTACTCGAAGATGACGCGGTACCGGTGGGAGTCTCCGGTGCAGGCGATCGGCCGGATGTTCTCGTGGTGATCTTCCAGGGTCCATGTGTTGCCGTTGGGCAGGAGGTAGTCCTGGCCGAAACGAGCTTCCATGGCCTCAGCGACTTGGCCGAGCTCTTTGAGCTGTTCGGGCTGGGTATAGCCGCCGTCAGTGGCGATCGAGGTGGATGAGGTAGGGGTGGGGTCCTGTCTGTCGGCTGTGGGGGTGCAGGCGGTCAGGAGGAGTCCCAGGGCCAGGGTCGTGGCGATGAGGGATCGGTGCGGTGTGCGGTTCACTCGTCCGCGTCTTCGTCGGGTCCGAGCCCGGGAGGGGGAGAGTATTGCTCCCGGAGTTCTTGCCGGTGTTCTTCGGCGAAGCGTTCGAAGGTCTCGTACATGGTGTGGTGGTCGGAGCAGCGGGTCTGGTAGAGGACCTGGATCTTGGAGTCGTCGCCTCGGACGCGGAGGAACCGGCTCTCGGAGTTGCCTGCGCCGAAGACGGCGGGGCGGTCCATTTCGGTTGAGCCGGTGTGGTTGTTCGCGTTGGGGGTCAGGCCGAGTTCTGCGGTGATGGCTTCGCCAGCGGCGTGGACCTCCTCGCGGGGGAGGCCGTGGATGTACTCGAGGGTGATGCGGTATCGGTAGGTTTCGCCGGAGCAGATCACTGGTCGGTAGTCGGCGTCCTGGTCTTCCAGGGACCACTGGTGGCCGTTCGCCCTGCGGAAATCATCACCGAGGTGGCGTGACATGGCCGCCACGACCTGGCCGAGCTCCTCGATCTGTTCGGGCTGGGTATAGCCGCCGTCAGCATTGATCATGTCGTCATCCTCGCGATCTGGTTCGTTGGACTGGTCCTCCAGATGAGTGGACTCGGGCCCGGCAGGTGCTGATGGGTCCGACTCTGGGCTGCAACCTGTCATGATCAGGGCGGCCGTGAGGGCAACTGTCGGGACGAGGCGACGCGGAGGATCAAGGACGATCCGGGGCAGGCGTCCCGTGCAATCGGCGGTTCTGAGTGTCATTCTCGTTCCTCGCTCCAGGGGAGACGCTCTTCCAGGTTCCGCCAGGTCGAACTTCGCTCGAGCTTTCTCCAGGGATGGTGGTGCTCAAGGTCCCAGCCATCCTCGTCGGCCGGCTCCGCGATCCAGTCGATACGGTCGTGTTGGCCGTTGAGAACCTCCATCACGGTGATGAAAGCCTGCGCGTCGAGGTCCAAGTACCCAGTACCGTCGCCGTCGTGTCGACTGTGGCTCGTGACTCCTTCGCCGTCGATGGGGGATGCGTCGAGGTACTGCCCCGTGCCGTCAGAATCGAAGATATAGGCGCCCGACCCCGGATCAGCGGGGTTGAAGGAGTTCTGACTCCACCACCCGCGCCCGATGTTCGACGTCCAGTCCCAGAATCCATCGGTGGCATAGACGGCGGGGTGGCCGCCGCCAGCGTCCTTGACGTGGAGATTGCCCAGGTCGTCGTCCTCCACCAGGCCGTCAGGGTATCCCGAGGACCCGAAGGAGATGAAGCTGTCCACATCATGGGCGGTCCGAGTCAACGCGTGGATGGACATGTTGGTGCCGTATGAGTGGGCCATGACGTCGAGTCGAGCGTCATGGTTGCCCCCTGCGGCTGTGGTGGCACGGTGACCGTCCAGGGCATGGGCAAAAGCCCAAGACCCAGCGTCGGCGCTGTCGGAGCGGAGCACGGACTCCTTCTTCAGCGTGGTGTCGCTCTGTGGGCGTGTCAGATGGTCTGTGTAAGCCGTACCGAGAGGAACGGTAAGAATCATGACCATGACTGAGGAGAAGAACCCAGCCGAGCCTTCGGGCCAGGAGTTCGTCGTAGACGTCCTGCGCATGGTCGACTTCGCCGGGCTCATGGTCCTTCGTCATCTGGTCGGTCCCGCTGTTCATGCCCGGCGCGTTGAAGACCGTCTGCTCGGCATCATCCGGATTCCCGATCGAGACAGAGGCCAATGGTGGATGGTCATCCACGCCTGTCACGCCCACGTTCAGCGACAGCAGAAGGCGTTCGCCCTGGCTGTCCTCATCTCCTATGACACTGTCTTGGATGTTCTCCAGGTAAGGCAAGTGTTCGTCCGGTGTGGAGGGGGAATCCAGCAGTCCGATCAACGTGCTCTTGTTCGCCTGGTCACGGACCTCGTACGGTACGCCTTCGGTATTTCCGACGATCACCGGCAGGTCAGACGTCAGTGCCTCCTGCTGCTCCTCATCGAGCTGCTCATGCCACCACTGGGCGCCGTCAGGCCAGCCGTCCAGCTCCTCCTGACTGCTCGGGGTGGGCAGGTTGCCGCGGTTGACCTGGGGATTCTCCCGGGCGAAGTCCTTGATCTCATCTGCGGACATGGCCGTCAGGTGGTCATAGAAGTCGCCGACGTCCTCCACGGTGCAGTCCGGGCCGGTGGCCGCCTTGTAGAGGTCTTCAGCCCGCTCGACAGGATCCCTCTGCAGGGTGGACAGCACCGCGGCCAGTGCGAAGCCGGGCGCGAAGTCCCGTGAGGATGCGGTCGTTCCCGGGCCGAAGACGGCAGCGGAGGCGGTACCGACGTTGAAGCTCAGACGGCCCCCGGAGTACGTCGGGCCCACACCAGGGGTCAGGCCGGAGCCGCCGTCGGCATAGGCGGTGGGAATCGACTCTTCCACCCCACCGTGGCCCTGCAGCGCGTCCAGCTCCTGTTCCGTATCGGACTGCAGGGTCTGCCACGCGTGGTTCAGCTGGACCACGGCCTGGTTGTGCTGCTGGACCTGCCGGCGCAGGAACTCCTCCGCGGCCGAGCCGTCGTCGTCAGCGCTCGAGGAGAGCCCCGTGGTGGACAGCTGCCCCTCCAGCTGGACCGCCTGTGCGGCGAGGTCATCGGCTCGCCGTTGCAGGGGGCGCCCGGCGAGGATGAAGTCGTGCAGCGTCCGCGCGGCCAACCCCCAGACTCGGGCCCAGTCATCCGAGTCGTCCGGGACGCCGTCGAGTGCGGACCACAGCTGCTCCTGAGTCTCCGGCTCGGAGTAGTGGAGCCGCACCGTCTCCCATGCGGTGGCCGCCTCGCGGAGCGAGGCCGCATGACGGTTCGACTCGTCAGCCATGCGTTGAGCCGCATCGTCGAGGTCCGTCCAGGGGACATCGATGGCCGCTGGGCGGAGGACAGCATGACCTGTCGCGGACAGGAGCGCCGTCCCGGCTCCGTGAACACCGAGCCCCGTCATCCGCGGCTCCCCGGACTGTCGAGCGGCCTGACGTTCGCGGAGGCGGCCTGGGCCTCGGCGGACATCTCCTCGTCACCCGTGGAGACGATCAGCGCCACCTGCTCCAGCACGTCGGCACACCCCTGGCCATAGGAGGCGGCCTTGGTGCCGGTGCCAGCACGCGGCGCGATGAGCCGGGACAGCGCGGCCGCCACACCGTCGGCGGTCCCGCAGAGCTCCGTGGATGCGCGAGCGGCCGAGGCCGCGTGCATCCCCTGGGCGCGCGCCGCCGTGGAGTGCAGACGTACCGACGTCGCCACGCTGGTCAGCCCAGCGGTCGAGATGTCATACCTGATGTCCCCCACAGGTCCTTCCTCGTCAGTCGCGCGCTTCAGCAGAATCGCCGACCACATCATCAGAGAAATCTGGACAGGAGCTTGACGGGGATGAGTATGACGCCGGCACGCGGTGCCGTCGGAGGGACTGCCGGAACGCACGCACTGACGCGAGGTTCAGCGACGATCGCTCCGCAGGCGTCCCGAGGAGGGGAGAACGTGGCAGACTCGTGGTGTCGCAGCCGGCGGGGGAAGCCGTCGCAGAAGCGGCATCGACCCAGTGCTGAGGCAGGGAGGAGCGCATGGCAGAGTCCACGGATCGCGGATGGTTGGAGTCCAAGCTGCTCGCCGACGGCGAGGAGCCGGACCCCCGGTTCACCCTGGCCAACGAGCGCACCTTCCTGGCCTGGATCCGCACCGCCCTGGCCTTCCTGGCCGGCGGCATCGCCCTGGAGGCGTTCGCCGCCGACGTCTTCGCCGACCCCTACCGGACCATCATCTCCGTGCTCACCATCGGGGTCGGGCTGCTCATCAGCCTCGGCGCGGCGGCCCGCTGGCTGCATGTGGAGCGCAGCCTGCGCCGTCGTCGTCCGCTGCCCATGCCGCTGATCATCCCGGTGCTCAGCTTCGCCTCCGGGGTGGCGATGGCGGTGGTGATCCTGCTGGTGGTCATCAGCTGATGCCGTCCACCCCGGCCGCGCTGCACGGCGACCCCGGACTCCAGCCGGAGCGCACAGTGCTCTCCTGGGGCCGCACCATGCTGCTGTTCGCCCTCATCGGAGCGGTGTTCCTGCGCTGGATGCCGCACTACGGGCTGTGGACCCTGCTGCTGACACTGGTCTGCGCCGGTGTCGCGGCCGGTATCTACCTCACCCAGCGCCTCCGCTACCGGCGCCAGGCCCGCGGGGTCCAGCAGGAGAAGGTGGAGGCCGACGTCGTGGCGGTCCTCTGCACCACCGGTGCCGTCGTCGCCCTGGGCGTGTTGGGTCTGTTCGCGGTGCTGTGGGCCTGAACGCCCCCTGAACGTCCGGGGTCGAGTCTGGTGTCGGGCTGGATGGAGCCTGGCTTGCATGTTGTGTCCCGTGTGCTACGTTGCCCGCTCATCCACGATCAGGAGGTGCTTGTCATGTCCAAGAAGCTGTTGACAAGCTGTGCCCTGGCCGGCGTGCTCTTTGCAGTCGCGGCCTGTGGCGATGCCCCCGAGGAGGGGGCCGACGCGGACACCACCGCCGAGGCGGAGCAGGGCGCCGAAGAGCAGGGTGCCGAACAGGGCGCTGAAGAGCAGGGTGCCGAGGGTGAGGCCGGTGCTGAGGGCGAGATGCCCGAGCCGGACACCTCGGACATCCCCGACGTGGTCGCCGAGGTCAACGGGGAGGAGATCTCCGGGGAGGACTTCGCGGCCTTCTACGAGAGCCAGTTCCAGCAGGCCGTCATGCAGTCCCAGATGAGCGGTGAAGAGCCGGACGAGGACGCCATCAAGGAGCAGTCCCTGGAGTCCATGATCGGCAACGAGCTGCTCATCCAGGACGCGGAGGACGCCGGCTACGAGGCCAGCGAGGACGACGTCGAGTCGTTGCTGGAAGACACCGCGGAGCAGTCCGGCATGGAGTCGGTGGACGACCTCATCGCCGCCTACGAGGAGCAGGGCATGGACGAGGAGCAGCTCCGCGAGGACGCCCAGAACCAGGTGCTCATCGATCAGGTGATCGAGGACATCGACGTCGAGGAGCCCTCCGAGGAGGAGCTTCGGGACTACTACGACCAGTCCGTGGGTCAGCAGGCCCCGCCCGAGGAGGGCGCTGAGGAGGGTGCCGAGGGCGAGGCCCCCGAGACCCCGGAGTTCGAGGACGTCAAGGACGAGCTCGAGGACCAGCTGACCAGCCAGAAGCAGGGTGAGGCCGCCCAGGCCCACGTGGACGAGCTCCGCGAGGATGCCGACGTGGAGACCCACCTCTGAGTCGCTGACTCACCCCGCGTCACCGACTCACCCATATCGCCGACCCTCCTCGGGTGCGGCTGAGGCACATCGATCGGTCGATCCGACGAGATCACCGGGCCTGTGAGGCTCAGATCCCGTCGGATCGACCGATCGATGCGTCGTGGCGCGTCGTGCGCCTGCGCCGGTCAGCCGGCTGGAAGGGCGAACTGCGCGACGACGGCTGCCGCCAGATACGCAGATCCCAAGGTGAGGAACCCGATGAGCACGACCTTCCAGCTCATCCTCTTCAGGCCCTCGATGTCGCGGCCGAGGCTCAGCCCGAGCAGTGCGATCTGCGGAAGGCCGACCAGCAGCACGTTGAGGTCCTGGGTCATGGCCACCAGGAACTCGGAGCCGGGGAAGAACGGCGCCGAGGCCAGGGTCGCCATGCCGAGTACCCAGATGCTCGCCGGCACGCCCCGGGTGTAGCGGGCCAGGAGGAAGGCCAGCACGGAGAGCCCGGTGACCATGGTGATGCCGATGATGCCGGTCAGGTTCAGCTCGCCGGTGCCCTGCCAGTTGATCAGCAGCGCGGCGACGCCCGTGAAGATGAAGGCGGCCACCCAGGCGGCGACGGTCTTCGGAGGCGGCGGGTCCTGCGGCTTCTTGGCCCGCGCGGGGCCCTCCTCTGGGGCGGGGACAGGCTCGGCGGCGATGCTGCGCGCATCCGCCTCCTGTTTGCCGAGGATCTTCACCCAGACTCGGTAGAACCAGCGGGCGAAGGGCAGCACCACGTAGACGCCCATGTAGAAGCCCACGATATTGGTGACCAGGTTGGAGATCGCGGCCAGCGCCATGATCTCGCCGGCCATCTCGGGGTAGAGCACGGTCAGTGAGCCGGCGCCGCCGAGCATCATGGACGCGGAGCCGAGGCCGCAGGCCAGGGCGAGGGCGCGCGGGTCGAAGATCTCCAGGCCGCCGGTGACGCCGGCGATCAGAGAGATGAAGGCCGCGCCGAAGACGGTGCCGAGCAGCCAGACGCCGAACACGCCCTGGTACTCCGGCGCCCGGACGCCCCATTTGTCGATCGCGTAGGCCAGGTAGGACTCGCGGTTGGCCGACCAGGTCGCGCCGATGGCCACCCTCCCCAGTCCCATGGCCACGGCCACCGGAATGCCGATGATGACGGTGCCGAAGGCGTTGCCCAGCTCCTGCAGGGCGATGGCGGGTCCGATGTCCACGAGGTCCGGCAGGGAGGGGCCGATGCCGGTGCCCAGCAGGGCGAGGAAGACGACGATGCCGACGCGGATCAGCAGTTCGCTGACGGCTCGCGTGGGCCCGGTGACGGGGCGCCAGGGTTGGAGTCCCACGACCGCGCCGATCAGCACTGCCCACAGCAGCGGGAACAGCACGATGGCGGCGAGGCCGATGGTGAGCTCATAGGTGCCGATGAGGACGGCGGCCGCGGAGACGCCGACGCCGAGTCCCATGGCCCACATCCAGGAGCGGCGTGTATGCCGCTGGAGCGGTGATTCGACGGCGATCGGTTCCGACTCCGCCGCAGTCTGTCCGGTGGTCTGCATTCAAGCCTCCCGCGTGAATTGGTATACCAAAACCATAGGGAGCGGTGTGACGTACGTCAATAGCTGCTGTGAGGCGTTTCACAGAGTGAGAAGGTTCTGTCACTCAACAGGAGAGGCGGCGCGGCGAGAAGAACGGGCCGACCCGAGAGCAGGGGGAGACTCCCGGGCCGGCCCGCAGGGCGGCGCCTGTCGACGGCGCCGATCAGGGGTGCCGACTCACCGGCACTGGTCACCGGCACTGGTCAGCGGCACTGGTCAGCGGAGCAGCGCCCTCTCAGACGTCGTGGCGAGTCAGAGGGCACGCGCTGTCAGGCGCGGCGTTCAGCGGATCGGGAAGCTCGGCGGCTGCAGCTCCTCCAGGCTCCGTCCGGCATGGTCGCTGATCGTGTGGGAGGCGATGTACTCGTCCAGGAACTCCTGGGCGCGCGGGAGGTAGTCGCCGTCGTCGACGGTGAGGATCGCCCCGTCCTCGACGATGGTCCGTCCGGCCACCACCACGCGGGTGATGTCCCGGCCGTCGCCGTTCATCACCAGGGTGCGCACCGGATCCGCATGAGGGCCCACATGGGTGCCGGTCAGATCCATCACGAAGTAGTCCGCCTGCGTGCCCGGCGCGAGCCGCCCGAGATCCTCCCTGCCCAGGGCGCGGGCCGGGTCCAGGGTGGCCGAGCGGAACAGGTCATGCGGTTGGGCGGCCGGGCCCCGACCGGTCAGGGTCTTGGTCATGGTCATCGCCAGATCCAGGGCGCGGATCATGTTCGGCG
This sequence comes from Nesterenkonia sp. K-15-9-6, assembly GCF_052656005.1. Classification (NCBI taxonomy): domain Bacteria; kingdom Bacillati; phylum Actinomycetota; class Actinomycetes; order Micrococcales; family Micrococcaceae; genus Nesterenkonia; species Nesterenkonia sp. K-15-9-6. The sequence continues at coordinate 67,390 of NZ_JBQYEY010000012.1, read as the reverse complement.
GGGCGGAGTCGGTGCCGATCACCACCCGCACTCCGCGGTCCCGGTAGGACTGGTAGCTGTCCATCGCGGAGCCGTAGTGGCCGCTGGGGATCGGGCAGAAGATCACTGAGGTTCCAGACTCGGCCAACAATGCCAGGTCATCGATGCTGTCTCCTCCGAGACCGTGCTGCGGGCCGCTGATCTCGGCAGGCATGTGCAGATGCCCCGGCATAGTCCAGGCGTGCGGAATGAACGTCCGCTCACCGAGGAACCCGATCTCGGCCAGATGCGGCAGCGAACGGCGCCCGGTCCGGGCGATCATCTCCCGGTTCTCGGGCACTCCCTGGGCGGCGTGCAGGCGGATCGGCACGTCCAGATCGTCGGCGGCCTGACGGGTCAGCCGCAGCGTCTGCTCGGTCTGCGTCTCGATCCGTGCCGGCAGCAGCGCCCCGCGGATCAGCCCGTCCGCGGCGCCGTCGTAGTCCTGGACGAACCGCACGGCGTCCTCCAGGCCTGCCAGGCCCTTCCGCTCGTCCCGGTGCAGCAGCATCTGCGTGCCGTCGGTGTAGGGCACATGGGTCCGGTAGCTGGGCCCCAGGTAGGCGCGGATGCCCAGCGCCTCCACCGCCTCAGCGGTGTCGGCCATGTCCTGGTAGTCCTCGCACCATTCCTTGTAGGTCTCGGCCGCGATCGGCATCATCGTGGTGATGCCGTTGCGGATCAGCTGGCTGATCGCGAACTCGCGCCGGAACTTCTCCTGGTCTCGGGTGAAGCGCGGACCGTGATCGTGCAGGTACTCCTCGGACCAGGCCAGGCCGAGCAGCCGGGAGGCGTCGGGCCAACAGTCGAACAGGGCGTGGTCGATGTCGGCCAGCGCGTTGAGGTCGATGAAGCCGGGGGAGACGATGGCGTGGCCGGCGTCGATCTCCCGGTCGGGGGTGCCCGGCCAGTCGCGGCCGACGAAGAGGACCTCGGCGTCGTCGTGGACGAGCTCGCCGTCGGGGATCAGGCAGTGGTCGCCGTCGGCGTAACCGATGACGAACCGAGCGCGGATGCGGGTGATCATCAGCGGACACCTCCGATCAGCTCGCCGCCGGAGGCCACCAGCCGGCCGGCGGAATAGACGTCTCGTGCGGACGGGCAGTCCATCACCGCCGCGGTGACGGTGTCGGCCTCCAGGAGGATGAAGTTCGCCGGGGCGCCCGCGGCGAGGCCGAACTCGGCGTCGTCGAGCAGATTCACGCCCTCGGGGCGGGCTCCGGCCATCACCATCGCCCCGCCGCGGGAGGCGATGTCCACGCAGGCCTCGACGTCGGCGTCGCGGCGGAACCCGTTGGTGAAGGCCAGCTGCCAGGTCCGGCGCAGCAGGTCGCCGTCACCGTAGGGGCTCCAGTGGTCACGCTGCCCGTCCTCGCCCAGGCCGAGCGCGACCCCGTGCTCACGCAGCATGCCCTGAGGCAGGGAGCCGATGGAGGGGGCCACCGTGGTCAGCGAGACGCCGGCCTCGGCGAGCTGCTCCACCACGCGTGCCACCTCCTTCTCCGGATTGGTGTGCAGGGCGAAGGCGTGGGAGATCGTCACCTTGCCCTGCAGGCCCAGCTCCCGGGTGCGGTGGGCGATCTCCTCCATCGAGAAGATGCCGGCGGTGCCGGACTCGTGCAGGTGGATGTCGGCGCCCGCACCGTGCTTCTCGCACAGCCCGAACACCACGTTCAGGTGGGAGACCGGGTCGCGGTCATAGAGGACGGGGTCCAGGCCGCCCACCAAGTCCGCGCCCTCGGCCAGCGCCTGGTCGAGCAGGTCGACGACGCCGGCCTCCCGCTGGATGCCGGCCTGGGGGAAGGCCACGATCTGGTGGTCGATGATGTCGGTGTACCGGGAGAGCCCCTCCTGCACGCCGTGGAACCGCTCCAGGCCGCAGTCGGAGTCCACCTGGGCGTGGGAGCGGATCCGCACTCCGCCGGAGGCGATGATCTGCGCCAGCGCGTAGGAGGCCTGGTCGGCCACGCTGCGCTCGCCGTCGCGCCATTTGCGACGGTCGTTCATGATGTAGCCGTGCAGCGTGCCGTCTGCGGTGTGGGGCAGGAAGGTCTGCCCGAGGCGGTTCGAGTCCAGGTGGGAGTGGACGTCGCCCAGGGCTGGAAGCAGGACGCGGCCGCCGCCGTCGACGATCTCCGCGCCGTCGGGGGCGGGAGTGGTCCCGGCCGGGATGATCTCCGCGATGCGGCCGTCCTGGACCGTGAGGTCGACGGCAGGTTCGTCGGGGGTGCGAGGGAAGAGTCTGACGTCGGTGAATCGGGTGGTCATCCGCTGTCTCCTGGATGGTCGGTGATGTCGGGCGTCGACGGCGTCGGTGGAGCTGACAGGGTCAGTCTCGGGCGACCTGCCGAGGGAGTGGGAGAAATCACGTCCACGTATTATGGTATACCAAACAGGAGTGGCACGATATTGAGGTGACAGGATCAGGAGGCGGGCATGAGAACTGACGCGCAACCCGGACGGGGCGCGACGGCCCTGGCCGTCCTGGCCCTGGCGCTGCTGGCCGTGTGCCTGCGTCCCGCCGCGACGTCGCTGGGCCCCGTGCTGGCCGAGGTCGAAGCTGCCTTCGCGCTGCAGGGGTGGCAGTCCGGACTGCTCACCGCGCTGCCCGGAGCCGCCTTCGTGGTCTTCGGGGCGATCTCCTTCCTGCTGCTGCGTCGGCTGGGTCTGTTCTGGTCCCTGGCCATCTGTGCGGCGGCCATCGGCACCGGGCTGGGCTTGCGGGTGCTGGTGGACAGCTGGTGGGGCTTCGCGGCGTTCACCACGCTCTCACTCGCCGGCATGGCGATGGGCAACGTGGTGCTGCCCGTCTTCGCCAAAGCGCGTTTCCCTGAACGCCAGGCCGTCTCGGTGACCGTCTTCATGGTGGGACTGGGGCTCGGCGCCTCCGTCCCAGCCCTGCTCACCGCACCCCTGGCCGAGCACGTCGGCGGGTGGCGCTTGGGTCTGGGGGTGTGGGCCGGACTGCCGCTGGTCGCCCTCATCGCCTGGGCCGCCCTGCGGCGCCTGGGCGGCGTCCCGGCCGCCTCCACCCAGAACCGCGGCGCCTCCGGGGCGGTCGGCCGCATCACCGCGTCGTCCGGGGCCTGGATCCTGCTGCTCTACTTCGGGCTGCAGTCCCTCCACGCCTATACGCACTTCGGCTGGCTGGCCCGGATCTACCGCGACGCCGGCCTGGACCCTGTCGCCGCCGGCGCCATGGTCGCGATCATCGTCGCCGGAGGCATCCCGGGCGGCTTCATCGCCCCCCAGATCGTGGTGCGCCGCTGGCATGTGCGCAGCGTGCTCATCGGCTACGGCCTGATCTCCGCCGTCGGCTACACCGGTCTGCTGGTCGCCCCCACCACCACCCCATGGCTGTGGGCGATCTGCCTGGCCATCGGCGGGTTCTCCTTCCCCTCGGCGCTGGCGCTGATCACCGCCCGCACCCGGGATCCGGAGGTCACCGCGCGGGCCTCCGGCTTCATCCAGTCCGGCGGCTACGTCTTCGCCGCCCTCGGCCCTCTGGCCATCGGCGTGGTCCTGGAGCGCACCGGCACCTGGACCGTGCCGCTGGTGGGGCTCATCGTGCTGGCCCTGGCGATGGCCGTCGTCGCCTGGTGGGCCTCCTCGCCCGAGTCTCTGGATGATGAGGTGGCGCCCGACGGGCCGCCGCCGGGCGAGTCGCAGGAGGCGGCCGATGCGGAGACGGGCAGCGCGGAGACGAGCATTCCCGAGGCGGGCCCAGCAGACGCGGAGTGGAACAATGAGACCTATGGCCGAGCCAGAGAACAGAGAGTCCGAGACGACGCGCGTGGCCACCCGGCTGCGCGAGCAGATCATCGACGGTGAGCGCCCGCCCGGCAGCAGGCTCGTCGAGCGTGAGCTGGCCGCCGAGCTCGGCGTGAGCCGGGTGCCCGTCCGCGAGGGTCTGCGCCTGCTGGCCGCCGAGGGTCTCATCACGCCCCGGCCCCGGACCTGGGCCATCGTGCGTGAGTTCACGGAACGTGATGTGCGCGAGCTCGAGGAGGTGCGCACCTCCCTGGACACGCTGGCCTTCACCTCGGCCGCCCGGCGCCACGACGATGCGGGACTGGCGCGCCTCGAGCGTGTCCTGGTCAACGGGGAGGCCGCGGCCCAGGCCGGCGACGCCGTCACCGCCCACCGTGCCGCAGCCGCCTTCCACTCCACCGTGGTGGAACTGGCTGACAACACCCACCTCCAAGAGCTGTGGGGCACCATCCAGAGCCGGGTCCGCTGGATGCTCAGCCAGCATGATGACCTGCTGGTGGTCACCCAGGAGCACCGCGGCCTGTTCGAGGCGCTCGCCTCCCGGAACGAGGAGCTGCTGGAGCGGCTGGTGGTCGAGCACGCCCAGACCAGCCGGGATCAGCACCGCGAACGTCAGGCCCGCCGCAGCTGAGCGGGGCGGCCTGTCTAGCGGTGAACTTGACGGGGACCGAGCTGCTAGACATAACGATCCATAGGGTCATTCATAATCAACTTATCGTTTTGTGATGTCCCATCCACTGTCATTATGAAGTGCACCACACTTCTGCACCGATGACCCGTGGAGGACAAGATGAGGACCCGCAGCGCACTCTTCGCCCCCTGGGCGGTTCTGACCATGCTGGTCGTGACGGCCTGCGGGCCGCAGGGCGGAGACGGCTCTGACTTCCCCTCCCAGAACGTGGAGCTTCTCGTCGGCTTCGCGGCGGGGGGCCACAACGACGCCACTGCTCGCAAGTTCGCCGAGGGGCTTGAGGCCGAGCTCGATGCGAACGTGCTGGTGGTCAACCGGGAAGGCGGAGGCGGCGCCATCGCCGCGACGGAGGCTGCGAATGCTGGCGCCGACGGTCACACGCTGCTCTTCGCCCCGACCGGTGCCTTCACGTCGGTGCTGCTTCAGCAGGACGTCTCCTACGGCATCGAGGACTTCCGATCCGTGGAAGCCGTCGCTGAGAACGCGTTCGTGATCGTGGTCCCCGATGACTCGCCGATCGAGAGTTTCGAGGACCTTGAAGACGTCGACGACCGGATGACGTACTCGGCCTTCGGTGAGGGCCACCAGACTCACCTGATCGGAGAGGGCATCGTCCAGGGTTACGGCCTGGACGCGGAGGTGGCGACCTTCCCAGGCGGCGCCCCTGCCTTGCCCGCGCTCGTCAATGGTGATGTCGACTGGGGCGTCCAGGACATCACCAGCGCCCTGCCACGAGTCCGGTCCGGGGAGCTTCGCATCCTGGCCATCAGCACCGACTACCTCCCCGACGCTCTCGATGAGGAGGTCCCGACACTCGGCGAGTTGGGGTTCGAAGAGCTTCAGACGGCCGGTTCCCAGGCCCTCGTGGTGCCGGCCGATACGCCCCAGGAGGTCTACGACGTGCTGGCCGCGGCGTCGACCGCTGTCGTCGAATCCGACGAGTTCGTGGAGTTCGTGGAGCAGTCCGGCGGTGCGGTCCCAGATGTGGAGGGAGAAGCCTGGTTCAGCGAGTACATGCCGACTGAGCTGGAACGGTTCCGGTCGCTGTTCGAGGATCTGGGCCTTGAGGTTCCGTGAGTCCGATGGCGATGCGGAACTCTCAGCCCGCACGGGAGCAGGAGCCCCTGCGCGAGCACCTCGATGACTTTGAGGGGACTCCTCAGCTGGATGAACCCGGACCCGTCGACTGGTGGTCGCCGGTGGTTCTGGCTGCCCTGGCCGCCGTCGTCATCATCCCCGCGGTCCAACTGGGCCTTGGCTCCATCGCCAGGCCGGGTCCGGGCCTCTGGCCCTTCCTCAACGCGATGCTGGTGGTGGCGGCCATTCCGCTGCTGCTGGCCACCCGGCACCGGTTCCATCCGCCGAATCGGTCTGAGCTGACCCGGGTCGCCCTCGTGGCCGGCCCGCTCCTGCTCTTCGTCCCCGCCTATGACTGGCTGGGCCTGATCGGGGCGGGGGCACCCGTGATGTTGATCGTGGCGCGCTTCGTGGCACGCATGAGGTGGCGGACGTCGATCCTGATCGCTGTGATCGCACCCGCCGCCGTCTACGCGCTCTTCGCCCTGGCCCTCGGGGTCAACCTCCGTCCGTTCTGATCCACCTGAGAGAAGCGACTTTTCCCATGACCGACATCCTCGCGGGGCTGGGGCACGGATTCAGCGTGGCGTTCCAGCCCGAGAATCTGCTCTTCGTCCTCATCGGCGTCACGGTGGGCACACTGATCGGCCTGATCCCGGGGCTCGGGCCGGTGGCGACCATCGCACTGCTGCTCCCTCTGACCTTCTCGCTCGACCCCGCCGGTGCCGTGATGATGCTCGCCGGGATCTACTACGGATCCATGTACGGGGGTCGGATCCCCGCTATCCTGCTGCGTCTGCCGGGTGACGCCTCTGCGGTGGTGACCACGTTCGACGGATATCCGCTGGCTCAGCAAGGCCGTGCCGGACCTGCGCTGGGGATCACGGCGATCGGTTCGTTCCTCGGGGGCACGGTGGCCATCATCGGGTTGTCCTTCCTTGCTCCGACGTTGGCCGGGGTGGCCAAGTCGGTCGGAAGCCCCGACATGTTCGTCCTGGCCGCGATGGGGTTGCTCATGATCGTGTTCCTCGGCTCGGGGTCGAAGGTCAAGGCGATCGTCTCGGCCGCGCTGGGGGTGATCGTCGCCACTGTCGGGTTGGATCCCACCACGGCTGATCCACGGCTGACCTATGGCAGTTTCGAGCTGACGGCCGGTGTCAGCATCGTCGCCGTAGCAGTGGGGCTGTTCGGGATCGGCGAGATCCTGTACAACGCACAGCAGGGCTTCTACGGCGGTCTGGCCCGATCGGCGATCGGTAGGGTCCTCCCAACGCGCGCGGACTGGCTGATGACCCGGATGGCGATCCTGCGGTCCTCGATCATCGGATTCTTCATCGGCATCATCCCAGGAGGAGGGGGCACGATCTCCGCGGTGGTGGCCTATGGGGCCGAGCGGCGGTTCTCCCGCCATCCGGAGAAGTTCGGCAAAGGTGCCATGGACGGCCTGGCTGCCACGGAGACCGCCGACAACTCCTCCTCGAACTCCTCCTTCCTCCCGCTGTTGACCCTGGGCGTGCCGCCGAATCCGGTGCTCGCCCTGATCTTCGGTGCGTTGCTGCTGCACAACATCACGCCAGGACCACAGCTCATCGATGAGCACCCGGACGTCTTCTGGGGCGTCATCGCCTCCATGTACGTCGGCAACATCCTGCTGCTGATCCTCAACCTGCCGCTGATCGGCCTCTTTGTGAGACTCCTGCGCATCCCGGGCGGAATCATGGCTCCGATCATCCTGATGGTCGCCGTGGCCGGCGTGTACTCGGTCCGGAACTCGATGTTTGACGTGCTGCTTGCGGTGATCTTCGGCATCGTCGGTTACGTGCTGCGCACTTTCAACTTCGGGCTGGGACCCTTCGTCCTGGGGTTCATCCTGGGACCGCTGCTGGAGGAGCATTTCCGGCGTTCAATGGTGCTCTCGGACGGATCGTTCATGATCTTCCTGACCCGCCCGATCCCCCTGGTGCTGATGTCGCTGCTTCTCGCGGTGATCATCTGGACCGTGGCGGACTCCCGCCGGAAGAACATGCGCCCCACCATCGACCAGTTTCGGGAGGCCGAGCGTGCGGAGGGTGTGGTTGCCGAGTCCGACTCAGGAGCCCGCCCGGGGTCAGAGGGCGAGCCAGTTGAAGAGGGTGACACGCCGCGTCATCCGGGAACCGATCCTCGACACGACGCCTGACGTCAGACCATCTGGTCCTGAAGGTGCCGCAGCGCCTCTCGCACGCGGGCAGGCAGCTCTTCGGAGGGAGCGGTGAGCGCGATGATGGGATTCGCTGGGATGTCGTCGAGGATCGGCACGTAGGACACCTTCAGGCCGTCATAGGTGATGTCCGTCTGAGGAGTCACATTCACGAACGCCCAGCCGAGTCCGTGCCCCACGAGAGACCGGACCGTCTCGAAGTTCGACGACGACCACTGGACGCGGGGCTGCAGCCCAAGGTCCATGATGATCTGGGTGACGCGTTCGACGCTCGGCGGAATGTCCACCATGATCATGGGCTCCTGGATGAGTTCGCGAAGCTGAATGCCGGGACGATCGGCGAGCGGGTGCTCCGCAGGGAGCATCACGTGATGCTGATTCGTGCCGATCCGCGTCTCGTCGAGATCCTCTGCTGACTGGCGTGCATAGGCGAACCCCAAGTCGGCCTGTCCGCTCCGCAGCATCTGATGGATCTCGGGAACGGTGGCCTCCGCGATGGTCACGTCCACCGCGGGATGCTCCGCAGCGAAATGTGACACGAGTCGAGGAAGCACGTGCGGTGACACAGTCATTGAACTGACGACGCGCAGCGTGCCGCGAATCTCGGAATGGTCGTTGCTGACAGCCTCTGATGCATCAGAGATGGCTGTGGCGGCCCGCCGGGCATGGGGCAGCAGGGCCTGGCCGGCAGGTGTGGGTTGGGCGCGACGTGCCGGAGCTCGGTTCAGCAGCTCTGCGTCCAGGCCCTTCTCCAGCTGCCGGATCGCCACAGAGATGGCCGCCTGGCTGATGTGCAGCTGCCGGGCTGCGGCGCTGATCGAGCCGTGGTCAACCACGGCGAGGAAGTACTCCAGTTGACGAAGGGTGATCTCCGGCATCGTGTCTCCTCGAGGCGTGGCGAGTTGAGCATGAACTTAATCTGAGTCGAAGTCTGCCATGACTTAAATTCGCTTTCCACTATGGGGCAGCCCGAGCAGACTGGATCCACGAGACGGGCGTGAGCAGGCGCCAAGCGGACAGTGAGGAGCGGAGACCCGTGAGCGGACTGACGAAGCAGAGTGGACACCACGTGATCACACTGGGCACGGCCGGCGGGCCGCGGTTCTGGCGGGACTCTTCGCGCACCGGCATTGCCACGGCCATCGTGGTCGACGACGGCTTCTATCTGGTGGACTGCGGCCACGGTGTCGGCCGCCAGATCGAGAGGGCAGGGCTCGAGATGAGCAGACTCAAGGGCATCTTCCTCACACACCTGCACTCGGATCACACGGTGGACCTCAACACACTGGCCCTGTTCGGGCTCTTTGAGCTCCAGGACAGGATCGGCCGACCTGTGCCGATCATAGGTCCCGGTGACCGGGGCGCCCTGCCGCCGGTGTCTCCACTGGCCGCCGTCGCGCCCAGTCCGGTGGCTCCGTACAGTCCCACCCCAGGGACTGCGGAGATGTTCATGCGGCTGATGGAGGCCGCTGCGACAGACCTCAACGACCGGGTCATCGATGCCCTCAGGCCGTCGCCGCTCGACATCTTTGCTGCGCAGGACATCGAGATCCCCAGCTCCTTGGAGTTCCACCCCAATGAGAATCCGGTGCCGGCGACGAACGGCTTCGAGATCTTCCGGGACGAGTCAGTGGTCGTCACGGCCACCCTTGTACAGCATCCGCCTGTCGCCCCGGCCTTCGCATTCCGCTTCGACACGGCCCAGGGCTCGGTGTGCGTCTCGGGGGACACGACGTACACACCGAATATGGTTCGACTGAGCCGGGACGCCGGACTGGTACTGCACGAGGCCATCGATTTCGACTTCATGGAGTCGATGTACCGGGGCAAGGACGACGAGATGTCGCGTGCATCCTTGGCGCATCACTACAAGTCCCACACCTCGGTGGCCGATGCCGTTCGCGTGGCCCGTGAGGCGGGGGCGCGGCGTCTGGCGCTGCATCACCTCGTCCCCGGCTCCGGTGCCATTGCCTGGGAGCGGGTGGCGGCTGAAGGGTACTCGGGAGAGTTCCTCGTGCCAGATGACCTGGCGGTCATCCCCTTCCAGGTCTGACGGCTGCTCTGCCCGCTGCGTCGGAGGAGACTCCCGCGTGGCAGGCTTGTGGTTGCGGACTTGGTGAGGGTTCGAGCGACGACCGAGGAGGAAAGCCGCGATGTCGATGACCACAGTGGTCCTCGTCCTGGAGCTGGTGGGCACTTTCGCCTTCGCAGTCTCCGGGGCGCTGCTGGCTGTGCGCAAGGGCTTCGATCTGGTGGGTTCGCTGCTGCTGGCGAGCCTCGCCGGACTTGGCGGCGGCGTGATCCGGGATCTGGTGCTGAACATCGGGGTCCCCAATGCCTTCGCGGCCCCGCAATACCTGGTGCCGGTGGTGCTCGCGGTCCTGGCGGTGTTCATCCGACTCATCCATGAGGACCGACTGCGGCGCACGCTGCTGGTCTTCGACGCCCTCGGGCTGTCCCTGTTCTGCGTCATGGGGGCGACGATCGCCCATGAGGCGGGGCTGAACCCGGTGGCGGTCGTTCTGCTGGGCGTCACCACCGCCGTCGGCGGAGGGGCGCTGCGCGACGTCGTCGCCAATGAGGTGCCGCAGATCTTCAACCCCCAGGGCGTCTACGCCGCCCCCGCGTTCCTGGGTGCGGGGGCGACGGCGCTGCTGCTGGAGACCGGCCTGTTCCACGCGATCAGCGCCGTCGCCGTCGCGCTGCTGGTGTTCGGACTGCGCCTGCTGGCGCTGCGGCACCGGTGGAGGGTGCCGCTGGCGGTGCTGCGGCGGCGCCGTCGGTGAGGAGTCAGTCGGCGACTCCGCAGCAGTGCGCTGGTCATCTGCTGTCCGGAAGTGCCAGCTCCTCGACGAGGTCGGTGCGGAGGGCCTCCACCACCTGGTCGAAGAGCAGCCGACCTTTCGCCGCATCGGATCCGCTGGGGGAGGAGAGGCATCCGCTGGCCGGGGTCCGCGCTTCCACCACTGGCAGACGGTCGAAGCGCGGGAGCTGCGCCGCCGGATGGTCCGGAGCGAGGTCCAGGCGCACCTTCGAAGGGTCGATGTGGAGCATCAGTGAGGTCTCGAGGACACCGCCGTGCTCGACGTCCCAGCCCGGGAACCCGTCGGGGTAGACAGTCTCCAGCGTGGTGGCTGAGACATAGTCCCAGTACGAGAGCAGCAGCGCCGCCTGGTCCTCGCGGCGGCCTGCGCCCAGGTCCCGGAGCGCGAGGTCGACCCCCTCGTAGAGGAACTGGTAGTTCTCATAGTGTCCATTGACCAGGACGACGTGGGCCACCCCTTGCTGCAGAAAGGACCTGGCGAGGTCCCGGGTCATGGCGATCAGCGACGTGGCGTCAAGGCTGGTGGTGCCGGGCAGATGGTCCCCGCCGCCGGAGCGCTGCTGAGACTTATACCCGTAGGTGAGCGCGGGAGCGACACGCATGGCGGTCCCTTCGGCGACCCCGGCGGCGATCCTGTCCGCCAGCAGCGCGTCGGTCCCCAAGGGGAGGTGCGGGCCATGCTGCTCCAGAGCTCCGACGGGGATCAGCACCGTCGAGCCGGGCTGCGTCGCCCAGCGTCTCCAGCTGACGGCGTCCATCATCGCCAGGTGGACCTCAGCCGGCTCTGCCTGGGCGGCTCGGTGGTCAGATGTCATGGTCGGTCTCCTTGCGCCGGCTGGACGACGGGTGACGATTCCGTGGTTCCTCCGGGGTCGTCATGGTCGAGATGGTCGTCCTCCGCGCGATGCCGCGGGTCGTTGATCTCCTTCTCCATCCTGCGGACCGCCGCCGTGCGGCACCTGAGACGGCGGATGAGGTTGACGATCATCACCAGAATGACGAAGGAGAACGGGAAGGCGCCGATGATCGTGCCCGTCTGGACGGTGTCGACGACCTGGGTCCCGCCCAGGGTGAGGAGGACCACGGCCACGGTGCCGATGCTCGCGACCAGCACCACCCGGAACCAGGGTCCGGCCTTCTTCGGGGCGGAGACGAACTCTGCCAGGGCGTAGCTGCCGGCGTCGAGGCTCGTCACGTAGTAGGTGGCCACGAGGATCGTGGCGATGACGAGCAGCCCAGTGCCGAGCACCGGGATCATGTCGAGGGTGAGGAAGAGCCCGGCGGCAGAGTCCTCGGCGACGGCCTCCGAGATCGACCGGTCAGTGGTGTCGTCGTAGTGCAGACCGGCTGATCCGATGATTCCGACCCATATCATCACGATCAGGGACGGAACGAGGGTCACGCCCAGGACGAATTCGCGGATGGTGCGTCCGCGGGAGATGCGGGCGATGAAGCCCGCCACGAACGGCGAGAAGGCGATGACCCAACACCAGATGAAGACGGTCCACCAGCCGTTCCAGGTGTCCTGCCAAGAGTCCAGCGCCGCGCCGCCTTCGCCCGCTTCGGTCCAGAACGACATCGGGACGAAGTGGGTGATGAAGGAGCCGAACGTCTGGGTGAGGTTGGACAGGGTGTAGACGGTGGGCCCGAAGACGAAGACGATGACCATCAGCATGATGCTCAGGACCGAATTGGTCTCGCTGATGCGCCGCATGCCCTTGTTGACACCGAGCAGCACGGAGATCGCAGTGAGCCCGGCCAGGGTCAGAATGACCCCCATCCAGATGCCCGGGCCGCTCTCCACTCCCGTGAAGGACTGCAGGCCGGCCGAGAACTGCATCGAGGCGAATCCGAAGGAGGTCGCCAGGCCCAGCACCGTGGCGATGATGGCGAGCAGCTCCACGACCACGCCCGCGGGACGACGGGCTCGGTGCGGAAGGATGTCGACCGTGGCTTCGCGGAATGTCAGGGTCTTGCCGAGATTGTGGTGGGAGTAGGCGAGGCAGACCGCTACGACGCAGTACATGGCCCATGCTGTGACTCCCCAGTGGAAGTAGGTCCACACCACGCCTCCTTCGCTCGGCGAGGAGCCTGAGATGAGAGGTGCGTCCACGCGGAGCATGAGAGGCTGAGCGATCCCCCAGAAGATCAGGCCGATCCCCTGACCGCAGCCGAACAGCATCGAGTACCAGGCGAATCGACTGTGTTCAGGGCGTGCCTGGGGGCCGCCGAGACGGATGCGTCCGTGTCTGCTGATCGCCAGCCAGGCGCAGACGCCGACGGCGATCAGTGAGTACAGCACGAAGTGCCAGGTGAACCCGGAGGTGACGAAGGTGCGCATCCGGTCGATGAGCTCGGCGGTGCGCTCGGGGTGTCGGATCGTCAGCACGACGACGGCGGCGATCATCAGCGGCGGGAGCGTCATGATGATCATCCGATCTGTTCGGGGGATGATCTGTCCGCGGAAGCGGGGCAGAACCCTCGGTGAGGAGGCGGGGTCAGCAGGGGGCGGTGACGGGATCCGTTCTTCGTCGGACGCAGGTGACGGGTCGGACCGATCGGGGCGCATCTGAGCGGTCGTGCGGGGCGGGGGTGTGGCTGCTGGTTCTGGTGACATGCGTCCTCCGAGAGACGTCTTCAGCGACAGAGTGTGGTCGATGGAGCCAGTGGGTGTGACCCGGCGTGGCCGACGGCGAGGCAGGGCCTCATCGAGGTGTTGCGTCAGTCACAACTGAGTTGCATGAATTATGTGGGGATCTGTCCTCGCGGTCAAGGGGCCCTCTCTGTCATGGGGCGACTCAGGGGTCCGGTCACAGCGCGGTGCGCACCGTGGCTTCGAACGCGGCGACGTGGGTGCGCGCGAGGCGTTCGGCGCCGGGGGAGTCCCCGCCGAGGATGGCGGCCAGCAGGGCCTCGTGCTCGGTGATGTGTGTGGTGATGCTGGGGAGTCGGTGCAGCACCAGGCACCAGATCCGGGTGGCCAGATTGTCCAGGCGGACGAGCGTCTCCTCCAGATGGGGGTTCTCGGCGGCGCGATAGATGGTGCGGTGGATCTCCAGATCCTGGGTGATGAGCTCCCGACGGCTCGACGTCGTCTCGATCAGCCGGATGGACTCGAGTGCGCGTTCGATCTGGCTCCGTGCGGAGCCGCCTCGTCGCTCGGCGGCTTTGGCGGCCGCATGCGGTTCCAGCAGCATCCTGATCTCGGAGATCGTTGCGAGTTCGGTGACGTCGGCCGGCGTCGCGAAGGTCCCGCGGCGCGGGTAGGTCACGACCAGATGGTCCGTCTCGAGGCGCTTGAGGGCCTCGCGCAGCGGGGTGCGGCCTATCCCCAGCTCCTCCGTCAGTGCGTTCTCGCTGATCGGCGCGCCCGCAGGGATGTCGAGCAGGATGAGGCGGTCGCGAAGCTCGCGGTAGGCGCGCTCGCCCAGCGGCAGCGGCCCAGCGGCCGGGGAGGGATCGGGACGCATGGCTGTCTCGCTATCTGCGCGGGAGGGGTTGACCGGATATGACGTACCTCATATTGTAAGGCGTCAACTGATATATCAGTTGTCGACAAACAAGGCACGAGGAGGGGACATGACCGTCACGCCCATCACAGACTCCGGGGTCTCCCGGGTGCAGACCGGATCACTCGGTCACATCGATCCCGAAGTCGCCGGACATATCGACGCCGAGCTGACCCGGCAGCGCGACGGGCTGGAGATGATCGCTTCGGAGAACCACACGGCGCTCGCGGTGATGCAGGCCCAGGGGTCCGTGCTGACCAACAAATACGCCGAGGGCTACCCCGGCCGTCGCTACTACGGCGGGTGCGAGCATGTCGACGCGATCGAGACGCTGGCGATCGACCGAGCTCGTGCGCTCTTCGGCGCAGCCCATGCCAACGTGCAGCCGCACTCCGGTGCCCAGGCCAATGCTGCGGCGATGCATGCGCTGCTCAGTCCCGGGGACACGATTCTGGGGCTCGACCTCGCCCATGGGGGACACCTCACCCACGGGATGAAGCTGAACTTCTCCGGCCGCCTCTATGAGGTCGCCGCCTACGGCGTCGACCCGGAGTCCTCCATGATCGACATGGACCACGTGGCGGAGCAGGCTCGCCGACACCGTCCGCGCCTGATCATCGCGGGTTGGTCGGCCTATCCGCGGCAGCTCGACTTCGCTGCGTTCCGTCGCATCGCGGACGACGTCGGAGCTCGCCTGATGGTCGACATGGCGCATTTCGCCGGCCTCGTCGCCGCCGGCCTCCACCCCAATCCGGTGCCCTATGCCGACGTCGTCACCAGCACCACCCACAAGACGCTGGCGGGTCCGCGCGGCGGGCTGATCCTCACCGACGACGACGCGATCGCCAAGTCGGTCCGCAGCGCAGTCTTCCCCGGCCAGCAGGGCGGACCCCTCGAGCACGTCATCGCCGGAAAGGCCGTGGCCTTCGGGCTGGCCGGTCAGGAGGACTTCCGCGAGCGTCAGACGCGCACAGTCGCCGGAGCCCAGATGCTCGCGGACAGGCTCTCCCAGGAGGACGTGAAGGAGGCGGGCGTCCGCGTGCTCAGCGGTGGGACCGACGTCCACCTGGTCATGGTGGATCTGCGCGACTCCCGGATCGACGGGCAGCAGGCCGAGGACCTGCTGAGCCAGGTGGGCATCACGGTGAACCGCAACGCCGTGCCGGACGATCCGCGTCCTCCGATGGTCACCTCCGGGCTGCGCATCGGGACCCCCGCTCTGGCGAGCCGCGGCTTCGGCGACGACGCCTTCGCCGAGGTCGCCGACGTCATCGCCCGTGCGCTGATCGCCGGATGCGCGGATCAGGGCGCCGAACCCGCAGAGGTGGCGACGCTGCGCGACCGGGTGGAGGCCCTGGCGGCGGAGCACCCCCTGTACCCGACACTGACACCGATGGGAGCCTGATCATGACTGAGGCGCTTCCGGAGCACCCGGACTTCCTCTGGCGGAACCCCGAGCCGAGGGACAGCTACGACGTGGTGATCGTCGGTGGAGGCGGCCATGGACTGGCCACTGCCTACTATCTGGCGACCCGGCACGGGATCACGGACATCGCCGTGCTCGAGAAGGGCTGGCTCGGCGGCGGGAACATGGCCAGGAACACCACGATCATCCGCTCCAACTATCTGTGGGATGAGTCTGCCGCGATCTACGAGCAGTCCCTGAAGCTGTGGGAGCAGCTTCCCGAGGAGCTCGACTATGACTTTCTCTTCTCGCAGCGCGGAGTGCTCAATCTGACGCACACGCTCCAGGACGTCCGGGAGGCGCGGCGCAGGGTCAATGCGAATGCGCTGAACGGGGTGGATGCCGAATTCCTGAGCCCGGCGGAGGTCAAGGAGGTGTGCCCGATCATCAACGTCGAGGACGACATCCGTTACCCCGTCATGGGCGCCACCTACCAGCCCCGGGCCGGCATCGCCAAGCACGACCACGTGGCCTGGGCGCTGGCTCGCCGGTGTGACGAGCTCGGAGTGGATCTCATCCAGAACTGTGAGGTCACCGGTTTCCAGCTCGACCGAGGTCGCGTCACCGGGGTGCAGACATCACGCGGACGGATCGCCGCGGGCAAGGTCGGGCTGGCGGCGGCGGGCCACTCCTCGGTGCTGGCCGAACTGGCCGGCTTCCGTCTGCCCATCCAGTCCCACCCGCTGCAGGCGCTGGTCTCGGAACTGTTCGAGCCGGTGCACCCGACTGTGGTGATGTCCAACCACGTCCATGTCTACGTCTCCCAGGCCCATAAGGGGGAGCTCGTCCTCGGCGCCGGGGTCGACTCCTACAACGGCTACGGGCAGCGCGGAGCGTTCCACGTCATCGAAGAGCAGATGGCCGCCGCCGTCGAGCTGTTCCCGATGTTCGCCCGCGCCCACGTGCTGCGCACCTGGGGCGGCATCGTGGACACCACCTTCGACGCCTCGCCGATCATCTCCGACACCCCGGTCGATGAGCTGTACGTCAACTGCGGATGGGGGACCGGTGGGTTCAAGGGCACCCCCGCCTCCGGGCTCACGTTCGCCCACACGATCGCCACAGGGAAGGCCCACCCGCTCAATGAACCCTTCGCGCTCGACCGCTTCGAGACCGGCCAGCTCATCGACGAACACGGCGCAGCCGCCGTCGCCCACTAGGAGACCCTCTTGCTGCTGATCACCTGCCCCCACTGCGGGCCCCGAAACGAGACCGAGTTCCACTACGGCGGCCAGGCGCACGTCGCCTATCCCCGGGATCCGCACGCCCTGGACGACCGCCAGTGGGCCGAGTACCTGTTCTACCGCGACAACCCGAAGGGTGAGTTCGCCGAGCGTTGGAACCACGCCGTCGGGTGCCGGCGATGGTTCAACGCGCTGCGCGACACCGTGACGTACCGCATCCACGAGACCTGGCCCATGGGGGAGCGGGCCACGGCGGACGCCGCCCACGAGGAAGGAGGAGACCGATGACCACTGGACGACTCACCACAGACCGTGCACCGGGCCACGGCATCGACCGAGACGTGACTCTGCGCCTGCAGGTGGACGGGCATCCGCTCACCGCCTGTGCGGGGGACACGGTGGCCAGCGCCCTCGTCGGCGCGGGGCGCCTGGTGTCGGGACGATCCATCTATCGGAGTCGGCCCCGCGGCATCATGAGCGCAGGAGTGGAGGAGCCGAACGCTCTGCTCGCCGTCAGCTCCCGGAATGCGGGCCACGCTGATGAGTCTATGATTCCGGCCACGACGGTCTCGGCCGTGGACGAGCTCGAGGCCAGGTTCCTGCAGGGTCTGGGTCGACTGGACCCGAGGCCCGACGGCGCCACCTATGACCACAAGCACGTCCATGTCGACGTCTTGGTGGTGGGAGCCGGCCCAGGCGGTCTGGCCGCCGCCCGGCAGGCCGCCGTCGGCGGTGCGCGCACCATGCTGATCGACGAGCAGCCACAGCCGGGCGGGTCCCTGCTGTCCAGCCGCGACGAGAGCATCGCCGGCCGTGATGCGAGGCGCTGGGCCGATGACGTCGCCGAAGAGCTGGAGGCCCGCCAGGACGTCACCTACCTGCGCAGGGCCACCGCATTCGGCAGCTATGACTCCAACTACGTCATCGCCGTCGAGCGCCGCACCGACCATCTCCCCCCGGCATCGCGCCCGGGGGTCTCTCGGGAGCGGGTCTGGCACATCCGCGCCGGCCGCGTCGTGCTGGCCACCGGTACGCATGAGCGCCCCCTGGTCTTCGCAGACAACGACCGTCCGGGCGTCATGCTGGCTGGAGCCGTCAGAAGCTACCTCAACCGCTACGCGGCCTTGGCCGGCTCGCAGGTGGTCGTGGCCACGACCAATGACAGCGCCTATGCCCTCGTGCAGGATCTCCACGCCGCTGGTGCGCCGCCCGTGGCCGTGGTCGACTCCCGGCCGGAGCCCTCACCAGCCGCCGCAGAGGTGCTGCGGGCCACAGGCGTGCGGGGTCTTTTCGGCCAGGCCGTCATCGGGACGGCGGGCGAGGGGGCCGACGGCCGGATCAGCGCCGTCTCCGCAGCTCCGCTGGATGCGCAGGGGAACCTCGCAGGCGAGCCTGAGACCATCCCGGTGGACCTGCTGGCGGTCTCGGGCGGACACTCCCCGGTGGTCCACCTGCACAGCCAGCGGCAGGGCCGACTGCGGTGGGACGAGGAGCTGGCCGCCTTCCTCCCGGACGCTCCCGTGCCCGGGCAGCAGGTCGTCGGCTCGCTCGCCGGCACCGCCGGCCTGCAGGCCGTGCTCGAGGAAGGCGCCCGGGCCGGGCATCAGTGTGCCGTCGAGATGGGGTATGCCGCCGAGCTCGAGATCCCCCGGGCAGACGCTCGTCCCGGCGCGGACTGCACAGGCGGACCCGTATGTCCGTTGTGGCTCGTCCCGCGCGCAGACGGGGAGCCTGCCGAGTGGGACACCCACTTCGTCGACCTTCAGCGTGACCAGACCGTCGCCGATGTGCTGCGGGCGGTCGGCGCCGGACTGCGCGCGGTCGAACACGTCAAGCGCTACACCTCGATCTCCACGGCCAACGACCAGGGCAAGACCAGCGCCGTCAACGCCATCGGGGTCATCGCCGCTGTGCTGAATGACGAAGTCCCCGAGGTCGGGACCACGACCTTCCGCGCCCCCTACTCGCCGGTCTCCTTCGCGGCCTTGGCGGGCCGGCGTCGCGGAGACCTCTACGATCCGGCGCGCGTGACCGCGATCCACCCCTGGCACCTCGCCCACGGAGCACTCTTCGAGGACGTGGGCCAGTGGAAGCGTCCGTGGTACTTCCCCCGGCCCGGTGAGGACATGGACACCGCCGTCCTGCGGGAGTGTGCCGCTGTGCGCGATTCTGTGGGATTCATGGACGTCACCACGCTGGGCAAGATCGAGATCCGCGGTGTCGACGCGGGGGAGTTCCTCAACCGCATCTACACCAATGGGTTCGCCAAACTTCCGGTCGGCAAAGGACGCTACGGACTCATGTGCGGCGCTGATGGAATGATCTTCGACGACGGCGTCACACTCCGCATCGCCGAGGATCGGTACCTGATGACCACCACGACCGGCGGTGCCGCCGGGGTGCTGGACTGGTTGGAGGAGTGGCATCAGACGGAGTGGCCGGAGCTGGACGTGTCATTGACCTCGGTGACCGAGCAGTGGAGCACGATCGCCGTGGTCGGCCCTCGGTCCCGTGACGTCATCGCCAAGCTGGCGCCCGAGCTCGACGTCTCCCGCGAGGGCTTCCCCTTCATGGCGTTCCGCGAGACGGAGCTGGTCGATGGTACCCCCGCGCGGATCTGTCGGGTCTCGTTCTCCGGCGAGCTGGCCTTCGAGGTCAATGTGGACGCCTTCTACGGGCTCAACGTCTGGGAGATGGTCGCCGAGGCCGGGGCGGAGTTCGACATCACGCCGTACGGGACAGAGACGATGCACGTGCTGCGTGCGGAGAAGGGCCTGATCATCGTCGGACAGGACACCGACGGCACCGTCACCCCGGATGATGCGGGAATGGGTTGGGCGGTCTCCAAGGTCAAGGACTTCGTGGGCAAACGGTCACTCTCGCGGCCTGACACAGCCCGTTCCGACCGTCGGCAGCTCGTGGGGGTGCTGCCTGTCGACGGCGCCACCCGCCTCGAGGAAGGCGCACAGCTCGTCGCCCGCGGAACGTCGATCACGCCTGATCAGGGTCCTGTGCCGATGATCGGTCACGTGACCTCCTCCTACCTCTCGGCCGCTCTGGGCCGTCCCTTCGGGCTGGCCCTGGTGGATGACGGCAGGAATCTCATCGGCGAGATCGCGCAGGTCCCGGTGCGGGACCGCGTGGTCGACGTCGAGATCACCTCACATGTCCTCTACGACCCCGAAGGGAGCCGGCGCGATGGGTGACCACACCGTGACGATGACAGCAGAGACGGCGCGGACCGGTCCGCATCAGGGAGGTCCGCAGGGCCCGCGGCGACGTTCACCGGTGGCCCACCTCGAGGAGGCCATGCACGATGCCGGAGTCTCGGGCCGGCGGGAGGTGCGGCTCCGCGAGATCGCCTTCCCGGTGCAACTGGGGGTGCGGGTGAGGCCCGGCACGCCGTCCGCACAGGCGGTCGAGCAGCGTGTCGGGCTGACGCTCCCTCAGCATCACCGGGGCACCAGCGGCGATCTGAACGGCCTGCACGCGGTCTGGCTCGGCCCGGATGAGTTCCTCGTCATCGACGTCTCCCGGGAGCAGCTCCCCGGCGAAGCTGAGGAGCTGGCCGGCTGCCTGGAGGGACTGCCGGGCCAGCTGCTCGACCTCTCCGCCAACCGTGCGGTGCTCGAACTGGCCGGCGTCGAGGCACGTGCGGTCCTGGAGAAGGGCTGCGCGGTGGATCTCCATCCGAGGGCGTTCCCGGTCGGGAGCGGGGTCTCCACGCTGCTCGGGACCGTCCCGGTGGTCCTGGTGCGCAGCGCGGAGACCACGTGGCGGATCCTGCCGCGGGCCTCCTTCGCGGACTACACCGTCCGGTGGCTGATCGACGCCATGGCGGAGTTCGCCCAGCCGGAGCTCCCGGGGGCACCGGGATTCCTCTGACGTTGGGATGACGCGCATCGGACCCTCTGCTGTGTGCGAGGGTCCGGTGTGCGTCCCTGGCGGACGCGCTCGACGGACGCGGGCGGAG
Source organism: Nesterenkonia sp. K-15-9-6 (assembly GCF_052656005.1). Taxonomy (NCBI): domain Bacteria; kingdom Bacillati; phylum Actinomycetota; class Actinomycetes; order Micrococcales; family Micrococcaceae; genus Nesterenkonia; species Nesterenkonia sp. K-15-9-6. The sequence goes on along the minus strand of NZ_JBQYEY010000012.1, from coordinate 46,678 downwards.
GATCGAAGAACCGACGGACCTCAACAGGGGGTCTCATGGCCGACGTCAGTGCAGGTCGGCCTCCACCATCACTTCAGGAGGATGTCATGGCAGTCATGATCGGGCCTGACCGTGGATCGGCAGACCAGTCGCAGGACCATGTGCTCAGCATGGACTGTCCGGACAGACCGGGCCTGGTCCATGCTGTGAGCGGGGTGCTGCTGCGGCATGGGGGCGACATCGTGGAGCTCAGGCAGTTCGACGACCAGCACACCGGCCGATTCTTCCTCCGCGTCCAGGTCAGGCTGAGCGGACCTGGGGGCGCCGAGGTCGGCGGCGCGGGGATGCGCGAGGAGCTCGCCGAGCTGGCCGACGAGCTGGACGCCCGGTGGGAGCTCTTCCGCCACGGGGAGCCGCGGCGCGTGCTGATCATGGTGTCCCGATTCAGCCACTGCCTCAACGACCTGCTCAACCGGTCGCGGGCGGGTGAGCTGCCGATCGAGATCGCCGCCGTGGTGTCGAACCACGAGGATCATCGACAGCTCGTGGAGTGGCATGGGATCCCGTACTTCCACGTGCCGGTCACCCCCGAGACGAAGCAGGCCGCCGAGCAGGAGCTGCTGGACCTGGTAGGCCGGTTCGACGTGGAGCTGGTCGTCTTGGCGCGGTACATGCAGATCCTCTCGGATGATCTCACGAGGACGCTCTCGGGGAAGGCGATCAACATCCATCACTCTTTCCTGCCCTCCTTCAAAGGCGCCCGACCGTATCACCAGGCCTTCGACCGGGGAGTGAAGACCGTGGGCGCGACCGCCCACTATGTCAACGAGGAGCTGGACGAAGGTCCGATCATCGCCCAGCAGGTGGTCGATGTCGATCACACCTATATGCCGCAGGATCTGGTCGCCGCCGGACGAGACACCGAGTCGAAGGCGTTGTCCAACGCCGTCCGGTGGCACTGTGAGGGGCGGGTCTTCCTCAACGGGATGCGCACGGTCGTCCTGCGGTGAGGGCGCAGGACGATCGTGCGCCGCGACGCATCGCGGTCACCGGGCCCTCAGAGAGTGGTGGTGGGCCCAGGCGGCCGACCGCTGCTGTCCCGCAACCTCCCCGGGCCCTGATCCACGTGCTGTCGCCGAAGGTCATCGACGAGCTGCTCTGCGCAGACGCTGACACGCCCATGAGGCGCAGATCGTCGACGACGGGTGAGAACTGAACACTCCCGTCTCTGCTCCGAGTCCGGCCCGATCCGGCTCTGGAGGCTCCGGTTTCCCGGTCACACCACGCTGTCCCAGCACGCCTGTGCCGTCCGGGCAGACGTGACTCCCGCACAGCGCCGTCAGAACGAGGCTCACGCCCGTCGTGCGCGCCTCCCTGCCGTTCAGCGCAGCTCCTCCTGCGCCGTCTCCCGGGAGAGCAGGACCGCCACGAAGGCGATCGACGCTGCAGCCATCAGCATCCAGCCAGGGGCCAGCGCGGATCCGGTCACGGAGATCAGCAGCGTGGCCACGAATGCGGCGGTGCCGCCGAAGAAGGCGTTGGCCGAGTTGAACGAGACTGCGAAGCCGGTGTAGCGGATCCGTGTGGGGAACTGTTCGGAGAGGAAGCTCGGCAGGACGCCGTCGTTCAGTGCGAGCGTTCCGCCCATGATGACGAGGACCAGCACGCCGAGGAGGAATCCGTGCTTCAGCAGCATGAAGGCCGGTACGGCCAGTACGAACATGGCCACGGACGCCGAGAGCAGCACTTTGCGCCGGCCTACTCGGTCTGAGAGCGATCCGGTGATGAGGATGAACCCGATATAGGTGACAAGTGAGGTCGCCGTCATAGTGTTGGCCTGGGTCACTGAGAGGTCAAGCTGGGACTCCAGATAGTTGGGCATGTAGCTGAGCAGGATGTAGAAGGCGACCGCATTGAGCAGCGCGGCACCCAGGGCACGCAGCAGCAGGCGCCAGTGCTGGACGAAGAGGTCGCGCCAGGGCGCCGTGATGACGTCATCCTGCTGCTGGAGCGCCGTGAACTGCGGGGTGTCCTCCAGCCGGGTGCGGATGTAATGGCCGATCAGTCCCAGGGGTGCGGCCAGGAGGAACGGGATGCGCCACGCCCACTCATTCACCGCGTCCGATCCGAGAGCCGCGGTGAGCCCGGTGACGAAGAGCAGGCCGAAGAGCAGGCCGGCCGACGTCGAGGCCGGCACGACGGCCGCGTATCTGCCTCGCTGGCCCTTGGGTGCGTACTCGACGAGGAAGGCCGAGGCGCCGGCGTATTCCCCGGCAGCAGAGAACCCTTGCACCACACGGACCAGCAGGAGCATCAGCGGTGCGAGGATTCCGGCTGTCGGGTAGGTGGGGAGAAGTCCGATGCAGAAGGTTGCGACCGACATGACCAGGATCGACCAGGACAGGGCCGTCTTGCGGCCCCAACGGTCCCCGAGCCACCCCCAGAAGAACCCGCCGAGGGGTCGGACCAGGAACGAGACGGCGAAGACGGCCCACGCGCCCAGCAGCTGAGTCGTCGGATCGCTCTCCGGAAAGAACGCGATGGCGATGCTTCCGGCGAGGTAGCCGTAGACGGCGTAGTCGAACCATTCGACGAAGTTGCCGATGAAGGTGGCGGCGACCACTTTGCGTCGAGTGAGCGGGTCGACGGGAGTCAGTCCCGCCGTGTTCGGTGTTGGGGTGGTCTGGTGGGTGTCGGTTCGGTCGAGAGCCGGTGGCTGGGTGTGCCGGATAGGGGAGTCGGGCTGAGGGGACATGCGATACCTCCGCTCAAAGGTTGCGATGAACGCAACTCGGTTGCGTTAAGAGTATGAGCGGTGTCACATGTCGTCAACGGTTCGGCACAGTTCAGTGGGTGGGCGCGTGCGGGCATGCCGCGCCGAACCGGGGCGCGGATCGCAGCAGGAGGTGTGCCGAAGGGGTGTCGCGGTCAGGAGGGCTGGGGTGCGGCGCCCAGGCGCCGACTGACCCGGTCGGCAGAGTGGCGACACAGCTGCACCAGCTCCGGGATGCGCGTCTCTGGGACGCGGAAGGCGGGGGCTGCGATCATCATGGCGGCGACGACCTCCCCGCGGTGGTCCCGCACGGGGGCGGCGACTCCGGCCTCATCGGCGGACGTCTGGGCGTGGTTGACCGCGAAGCCCTGGCGGCGGACCTGGGCGAGCAGGTCGAGGTGCTGCTCCGTGGACAGGGACGGCGGGATCGTCACCCTCCCGGTGTCCAGGAGGCGCTGGGCCTCTCCCGGAGGGCGATGGGCGAGGAGCACCTGCACGCTGGCGCTCAGGCCGGTCGAGTATCGGCTGCCCAGCTCGGAGGTGTGTTTGACCTGAAGCCGGCTCGCCACCTGCTCAACCGTCACAGAGGATTCGCCGTCCCAGATGGTCAGCGCCGCGGTCTCGGCGGTCTCCGCAGCGAGATCCTGGAGCTCGTCGAGGGAGACGCGACGCACGTCCAGATTGGCCAGCAGCGGTCCGGCGACGGCGATCAGGCCCAGGCCGAGCTGGTAGCGGCGGGAGGGTTCGTCGCGCTCCACGATGCGCTCATCCTCGAGCGTGGCCAGGATGCGCGAGACGGTCGACTTGTGGAGGCCGACCTGGGAGGAGATCCCGGTGACGCTCTGCTGCGGCTCGTCGACGGTGAAGCAGCGGAGCACCTCGATGACGTTGACGATCACCGAGGGCTCACGGCCCGGCTGTCGCCTGGTCTCGCGGTCTGCCATGTCGGGGGCTCCTGTTCTCCAGCCCGTGGCCACGGTGGGGCCGACGCTCCGGCGTCGACCCCACCGTGCGATGAGGAGCCTCAGGCGAGGATGATGTTGTGCTCCGGTCCGAAGCCGAATCCGGTGATGTTCTCAGCTCCGTCCTCCTGGACGACGAGGATATCGTGTTCGCGGTATCCTCCCGCGCCGGGCTCGCCCTCGGGGATCGTGATCATGGGCTCCATGGAGACCACCATGCCTGGTTCGAGGACGGTGTCGATGTCCTCGCGCAGCTCCAGGCCGGCCTCGCGGCCGTAGTAGTGGGAGAGCACCCCGAACGAGTGGCCGTATCCGAAGGTGCGCCGGGGGAGGAGTCCGTGGCTCACGTAGATCTCGTTGAGCTCTGCCGCAATGTCCTTGCAGACCGCCCCGGGCCTGATCAGCTCGAGGCCGCGCCGATGCACCTCGACGTTGACGTTCCACAGGTGCAGGCTCGTCTCGTCCGGCTCGCCGAGGAACAGTGTGCGCTCCAGAGCGGTGTAGTAGCCCGAGGTCATGGGGAAGCAGTTCAGCGACAGGATGTCGCCGTGCTGCAGCCGGCGGGTGGTCGCCCAGTTGTGGGCGCCGTCGGTGTTGATGCCGGACTGGAACCAGACCCAGGTGTCCCGCACTTCGCGGTGGGGGAAGGTTCTGGCGATCTCGTGGGTCATCGCCTCGGTGCCGATGAGGGCGACCTCATATTCCATGATGCCCTCGCGGATGGCGGCCTTGATCGCCTCACCTCCGAGATCCGCAATGCGGGCGCCATGTCGGATGACCTCGATCTCCTCGTCCGACTTGATCATCCTCTGGCGCATGGCGGCCTGCGAGACGTCGAGGAGCTCGGCATCCGGGAAGGCGTCCTGGATGCTGCGTCGTGTCATCACCGGCAGGGAGTCGTCCTCGACGCCGATTCGTGAGGCGGGGACGCCGGCGCGGGCCACGGCCTGCTGCAGGCCGTAGTAGAAGTTGTCACGTTTCCAGTCGGTGTAGACGATGTTGTCGGCGTGGCTGGTCCGCCACGGCATGCCGGCATCGATGTTGGCGGTGACGGTGACTGAATCGTCCTGCGTGACGACCAGTGCGTAGTTGCGGCCGAAGGTGGTGTAGAGGAAGTCGGAGTAGTACTTGATGCCGTGGTAGCTGGTCAGGATCGCGGCGTCGAGGCCCTGTTCGCTCATGATGCGCCGAAGGCCCGACAGGCGGCGCTCGAACTCTTCGGCGGAGAACGTCAGCGGCTGCTTCTCGCCGTTGTGCAGCGTCTTCAGGCGCTCCAGGTCGGAGACAGTGTCAGTGGTGGTCGTCATCGGTGTGCCTCGCCGTCGTCGGGCGCCCATATGTGGAGAGCGCGGTGTCTGAATCGCTGAGTTGCATTCAACACAACTCAGTTGCGCCAATTATGGAGAGTGACGCTCGCCACGTCAAGGAGGCTGCTGAGGCGTGTGTGGCCTGGGGCGACTCGCGAGTCATGGGGGATTCTGGCTCCGCTGCAGCTCACCAGTAGTCCGCCGGCTTGGTGAGCAGCTGTCCGGCACGACCCTGCTCGTCGAGGGCCCAGCCGACGCGCTTGGGGATGTGGGTCAGCACGACGCTCTCTGCCAGCTGCAGGCTCGGCAGGGCTTCCTCGATCTGCTGTTCGATCTCGGTGATCTCCGCGGCTGATCGAAGCCACATCATGAACAGGAAGTTCGTCGTGCCTGTCGTGGAGGTGCACAGCCGCAGGGCTCCCATCTGGGCAAGCAGCGCAGCGGCTCGGGGGTGCAGCGTCGTCGGGAGGCGCGCGAACCATTGGCAGACGAGAGGGTAGCCCAGCAGTCCCTGGGCGACGTCGCAGCGCAGGGAGACTCGCCCGCTGGCCAGCACCTGGTGCAGGCGACGGCGTGCGGTGGTGGGTGCGAGGCCGGTCCGTGCGGCGACGGTCCGGGACGAGGCTCTCCCGTCCTCGGCGAGGATCCGGACGATCGGCCCGAAGGAGCGCAGGGAGCGGGGGGTCTGCGGATGGGCGGGTCGTGCCCTCAGCTGACGGATCTGGTCAGGGGAAAGGGCCCCGAGGTCCCAGTCGTCCGCACCCCTGTGCAGTGCGGTGCAGTGGAACGTCTGCCAGCGGAGCAGGCCTGGTATGGCGTCGAAGAGGGGGAATACCCGTTCTCGCAGGTCGCCGGGGTGGGGGACGATCACGGTGAGCAGCAGGTCCCGTCCGCTGGGGGACTCCTCCACCGAGTAGACCTCGGGGAGTGCGCACAGGGCTGCGGTGACGGACCTTCGGGAGGCCGGATCGCAGATGACGCTGTGGAGGGTCAGGGTCATCTCGTCCGGGGTGCCTCGTGGGTGTGCCGTGACCCAGGCGGCGCCGGACCGGCGGAGGTTCTCGAACCGTGCGGCGAGCGTCGAGGGATGGCGGGCGAGCACGGTCCCGAGATGTGTCCAGGAGGCGCGGGGGGAGACCTGGAGTGCATGGATCAATCGCAGGTCTTCCTCAGCAAGAACGGTCATATGTCCATCATCCGACGGGATCTTTGGATTTTTCTCGGAAATCTGGTGAAAGTGTCGGGCGTCACAGTCAAGGTGGAGTCGTCCGCGGAACACCCCTCGACGACGGAGGCATCTCGTCCATGACATCACCCGCCGCCTCGCCTGAGACGTCGACCGATGTGCTGGCTGTGGCGAACATGCCGCTGCTGTGGGTCAGCGCCCTCGGCGTCTTCCTGGTCATCATCGTCCAGACCGCCATCTATATGAAGGCCGCCCGGCGTGCCGGACCCGGAGTCGGCATGGATCGGCACGACCTACGGGTCTCCTTCCGGTCAGGAGCGGTCGCGGCACTGGGCCCCTCCGTAGCCGTGGTGATCGTCGCCCTCTCGCTGCTCGCGCTCTTCGGCACCCCTGGTGTCCTGGTCAGGATCGGTCTCATCGGCTCGGTGGCCTATGAGACCGGCGCAGCGTCGATCGCCGCCGGTGCCGCCGGGGCTGAGCTGGGCGGCCCCGGCTACACGCAGACGGCGTTCGCCGTCGCCTTCTTCGCCATGAGCGCCGGCGGCGCCATGTGGATGCTCGCCACCCTGCTGCTCACTCCGGTCCTGCAGCGCAGTGAGAAGCGGATCGCACGGTTGAACCCGCTGGTGCTGACCGTGGTGCCGGGAGCGGCGCTGGTCGCAGCGTTCCTCTCCCTGGGGATCGCGGAGGTCCGCATCAGCGCGGCGCATACGACCGCGTTGGTCGTCGGGGGCGCCTCCATGGGGCTCGCCGCCTATGCGGCGTCGCGTCTCTCGCTGCCCTGGATCCGGGAGTGGGGGCTGGGCCTCTCCATCCTGTCGGGCCTCGCGGCGGCATATGTCGCAGACCAGGCCGGCCTCGGACTGGGCATCAGCTGACACGGAAGGACACCCATGAGCACCTCCACCCTAGGGAATCCCCCGCGCTCGATGGCGCAGTTCACAGCGACGACGACACGTGCTGGCCGCCTCACCATGATCATCGGGCTGATGGTCTCTCTCTCCGGGCCGCTCTACCTGGTCCTCTTCGCGGACCTGGGCGTCACCGCCTCAGCCCTGCTGACGGCCTTCGCGGCCGTGGCCGGCACGTTCTTCATCATCTGGCTCGTCGAGCCGGTGACCTAATACCCGATCCTGGGCCCTGCCGCCATGTATCAGGCCTTCATGATCGGCAACATCTCCAACAAGCTCCTCCCCTCAGCTGTGGTCGCCCAGCAGAACGTGGGTGCTCAGCCTGGGACCGACCGGGGCAGCCTGGCGGCATCCATGGCGATATGCGGGGCCGCGGTGGTGCACATCGTCTCGCTGGTGATCTTCGTGGGACTGATGGGCACCTGGCTGCTGTCCATCACCCCGGAGACGGTGCTCGAGGTGGTGCGCACCTACGTCGTGCCGGCCGTCTTCGGCGCCGTCGCCGTACAGGCGATCATCACAGTGCGACGACTGCGCCCTGTGGTCATCGCCTTCGCGGTCGCGGTCCTCGTGCAGCTGGGGCTGGTGCCGCTGATGCCCGGCCTGGCATTCGTCGCCACCGGAATCTGTGTGCTCACCACGATCCTGCTGACCTGGTTCCTGCGACCGCGCGTAGCGGAGGGCCGCGCTGAGACCGCAGCGAGCGGGCAGCCCCAGGGGAAGTGACCAGTGACCGACCGGAGAGGAACCACGATGCATGCACCCGTCACGACGACGGCACCCGGACGAATCCACCTCGACGACGAGCCCAGGGGGCGACTGAGACAGGACTACCGGCACCTGCACCGCCACCCCGAGCTCTCGATGCAGGAGCATCACACCGCCGAGTACCTCACCCGCGCACTGGAGGCTGCCGGTCTCGAGACCTTCCGCTGCGGCGGGACCGGGGTCGTCGGGGTGCTGCGCAACGGGGAGGGCCCCACGGTGGCCTTCCGTGCGGACACCGACGGGCTCCCGATCGAGGAGGAGACCGGGCTGCCCTACGCGAGCGGCGCGCGGGGCACGCTGCCGGACGGGACCGAGGTGCCGGTCATGCACGGGTGCGGCCATGACGTCCACACCGCGTGCCTGCTGGGGGCCGTCCGCCACCTGGTCGCCCAGCAGGACGGATGGTCAGGCACCCTGCTCGTCCTCTTCCAGCCGGGCGAGGAGACCGCCGCCGGCGCGCGGGCCATGGTCGAGGACGGCCTCTGGGAGCGGGCGCCCCGGCCCGATGTCATCCTGGGGCAGCATGTCATGCCGATTCCGGCCGGAGAGATCCGGCACATCACGGGGAACGCCATGGCGCTCGCGGACTCGTGGCGAGTGACCCTCCGCGGGCGCCAGTCCCACGGTTCACAGCCTCAGGATGCGATCGACCCCGTGGTCCTGGGTGCCCACATCGTCACGCGACTCCAGACGGTGGTCTCCCGCGAGCTCGACGCCCGGCGCTCCGCAGTGGTGACGGTGGGGACCTTCCACGCGGGGCTCAAGGAGAACATCATCCCGGAGCAGGCGGAGATCACGCTGAACATCCGCAGTCTGGACGAGCAGACCCGCCGGCGCGTCCTCACCGCGGTGCGGCGCGTCATCCTGGCCGAGGCGGAGGCGTCCGCCGCCCCGGCGCCGGTCATCGAAGAGCTCTACACATTCCCGCTGCTCACCAACGACCCCGACTGGACGGCTTCGATCGTCGAGGCCCTGGGCGCCGAGCTCGGCCCGGACCAGGTGATGGAGAGCGAGCCGCTCATGGGCTCGGAGGACTTCGGCACGCTGCCGGCCTCCGCCGGCGTCCCCGGCGTGTACTGGTACTTCGGAGGACATGATGCGCAGACCCTGGCAGGGGAGCACGTGCCGATGAACCATTCGCCGCACTTCGCCCCGGAGGAGGAGACCACCTTGGAGACGGGCGTGCGGGCCGCGGTGGCGGCGCTGTGCCGAGCCTTCAGAGCGGGGTGAGCTCGGGCGCCCTTCAGCGGAAGGCGGCCTCCCCGGTGAGGCGCTGACCGATTCCAGGTCGTTCGCGTGCCGCAACGGGGAGTGCTCGGCAGTGGCGAGCGCGGCCGCCCACCGATGGTGGCAACTTCTGGCAAGAGATTGCCCGGGGGGTCTGCGCGGGCCAAGCATAGTGCCCATGCCGACTGAGATTGCTGATCACGCGGATCGTCTGTTGCCGGCCGACCCGAGGGTGCGTGAGATCGCCAGAGACCTCCACGCCGAGGTGGAGGCCCTGCCGATCGTCTCCCCGCATGGACACGTGGACGCCGCCATGCTGGCCGACGACACTCCCTTTCCGGACCCCACAGCGCTGCTGATCAGCCCCGATCACTACGTCACCCGACTGATCCACGCCAACGGCGTGCCGCTGGAGCAGCTGCGGGTCGGCGGGAGCGCCGAGGTCTCCCCGCGGGAGGCGTGGCGCATCTTCTGCGCGCACTGGGCGGATTTCGACGGCACCGCATCCGGGTACTGGCTGCGGCAGGAGTTCACCGGGGTCTTCGGCATCGACGATTCGACCATCACCGAGGACCGTGCCGACGAGCTCTATGACGCGATCTCCGAGCGCATCGCAGCACCGGACTTTCGGCCGCGGGCGCTGTTCGACCAGTTCGGCATCGAAGTCCTGGCCACCACCGACGATCCGCTGGACGATCTGGAGGCCCACCGTCGGCTGGCTGAGGATCCCACCTTCACCGGTCGGGTCCTGCCGACGTTCCGTCCTGACCGATACCTGAAGTTCGGTCCCGAGTTCCGTCAGGTCGTCGAAGCCCTGGTGGAGACGGTCGGAGGCGGAGTCTCCGGATACGCCGGGTATCTGCGCGCCCTCCAGGCCCGTCGCGGGTACTTCATCGACCACGGGGCGGTCTCCGCCGACCACGGGGCCCACACCCCACGCACTCTGCGGATGGACAAGTCCGAGGCCGAGGCTCTGTTTGAGAAGGGCATGACCGGCACGGCCACGCTGGAGGAGGCCCGCGCCTTCGAAGCGCACATGATGTATCAGATGGCGCAGATGTCGGCCGAGGACGGACTGGTCATGACGGTCCATCCTGGTGTGCACCGCAACACCCACACACCGACTCTTGAACGCTTCGGCCCGGACACCGGACATGACATCCCCTTCGCCGTGGACTACTCGAGCGGACTGCGTCCGGTGCTTGAGGACTTCGGCACCGTGGAGGGTTTCCATCTCATTCCCTTCACCATCGATGAGTCGGTCTACTCTCGCGAGATCGCCCCTCTGGCGGGCTTCTACCCCTCGGTGTTCGTCGGTGCCCCGTGGTGGTTCCTTGACGCACCGGACGCGATGCTGCGCTTCCGTGCCGCGGTCACCGAGACCACCGGGTTCACCCGCTCCTCGGGCTTCATCGATGACACCCGTGCCTTCTGCTCGATCCCGGCTCGTCATGACGCCTCACGCAGGGTGGAGGCCTCATTCCTGGCCAGACTGGTGGCAGAGCACCGCATCACCGAAGCTCGTGCTCATCAGGCGATCGTCGAGCTGGTCGACACCTCACCCAGGAGGGCCTTCAAGCTGTGAACGACGCATCGAATACGACAGGGGACACTCTCTCTCTCCTGAACCGCACCGATCACCAGACGGCACCAGCTCCGCGCGTGCGCATCGTGCACATCGGTCTCGGCGCCTTTCACCGGGCCCATCAGGCCTGGTACACGGCACTGGCGGATCCGCGGGGGGAGTGGGGCATCGCCGCCTTCACCGGACGCACCCGGACGGCGGCAGACCACCTCACCGCCCAGGACGGCCTGTACACATTGGTCACCCGCGGCCCGCTGGGCGATGAGTTCGACGTGGTGACCTCCATCGCCGAAGCTCATGACGGGGCGGACGTGGAGGCCCTGAGCGGTCTGATCTCTCGGGCCGAGACTGCGCTGATCACGCTGACCATCACCGAGGCCGGATATCACCTCACCCCTGGGCCGGAGGGCCTCCAGCTCGACACTGCCGATGAGGTCGTCGCTGCGGACGTCGCGGCGCTGCGCACCCACCGGACCGGAGGCGCCTTCACCCTCGGAGACGCCGGTCTGACCGGAGACGGCGTCCGCAGCGCCGCCGCACGCATGGTGGTGGGGCTGGCGGCGCGTCGCGCCGCCGGCTCAGGTCCGCTGGCCGTGGTCTCCTGCGACAACCTGCCCGGCAACGGGGCAGCGGCACGGGCGGCCGTCCTGGGGACGGCGCGGCTGGTCGACGAGGACCTCGCCGCATGGATCGCAGAGCAGATCTCGTTCGTCGACTCCTCCATCGACCGCATCACGCCGCGGACCGCTGAGGAGGATCGCGCCGCCGTCGCGGCCGCCACGGGTCGGACGGACCAGACTCCAGTGGTCACCGAGCCCTTCACCTCCTGGGTGCTCAGCGGCCGGTTCCCCGCCGGTCGACCGTGCTGGGAAGATGCCGGGGCCGTGTTCGTCGAGGACGTGGAACCCTTCGAGCGCCGCAAACTGTGGATGCTCAACGGTGCTCACTCGCTAATGGCCTACGCGGGACAGCTGCGTGGTCACTCCACCGTCTCCGAGGCTCTGGGCGACTCTGCCGTCTCCGACTGGGTCGAGGAGCTCTGGGACGCCGCCGGAGCCCATCTCCAGGACCCTGCGCTGGGCATCCCCGAGTACCGGGCCGCGTTGCGCGCCCGGTTCGAGAACCCCAGGATCGCACACCATCTGGCTCAGATCGGAGCCGACGGATCGCTCAAGCTGGCAGCCCGAGCGGTGCCGATCCTCCAGGCCGAACGGAGGGCCGGACGTCCCGGCACCGCTGCGCTGCGAGCCATCGCGGCCTGGATGGACCAGATCTGCGCACAGTTTGAGACAGGCCGGGAGCTCCACGACTCGGCTGCTGAGCGCCTCCGCGCCGTCATCGCTGAGGCCGACGACGCTGAGGCCGTCGACGACGCGCAGACTTCTGCCCTGCTCGCCGTCATCGACCCTGTGCTGGCTGAGGAGACCGAGGTCGTCACCGCGGTCCAGGGACTGCGCGGCACCTTCACCGACTGAAGTCACCCCCGGCGGAGCGCAGCTCCGCCCCACTGAGAGGACATCGTATGAAGATCACGAAGGCCGAAGTCTTCGTCACCAGTCCGTCCCGCAACTTCGTCACGCTCCGTGTGGAGACCGACGAAGGTCTGGTCGGGATCGGCGACGCCACGCTGAACGGCCGAGAGCTCGCAGTGGCCGCGTATCTGCGCGAGCACGTGACCCAGCTCCTGATCGGCCGGGACCCGCACCGGATCGAGGACACCTGGCAGTTCCTGTACCGGTCCTCCTACTGGCGCCGTGGACCGGTCACGATGGCGGCGATCGCGGCTGTCGACATGGCCCTGTGGGACATCAAGGGGAAGGCGGCCGGCATGCCCGTCTACCAGCTGCTCGGCGGCGCCTCACGGACAGGGCTGCGCGCCTACGGCCATGCCTCAGGGACCGACATCCCCGAGCTGTTCGACTCGGTCCGGGAGCACCTGGAGCTGGGCTATCGGTCCATCCGCATCCAGACCGCAGTGCCGGGGCTCAAGGCCGTCTACGGCGTGGCCGCCCAGGTGCAGAGCTCCGGGGAGCGTTACGACTACGAACCCGCCGGACGCGGCGCCTTCCCGCAGGAGGAGGACTGGGACACCCGGGCCTACCTGCGCCACCTGCCCACAGTGTTCGAAGCTGTCCGCAACGAGTTCGGCCCTGAGCTTCCGCTGCTCCATGACGGACACCACCGGATGACCCCCATCCAGGCGGCCAAGCTCGGCAAGGCATTGGAGCCCTACGATCTGTTCTGGCTGGAGGACTGCACTCCTGCGGAGAACCAGGACGCCCTGCGCCTGGTCCGTCAGCACACCACCACCCCGCTGGCCATCGGTGAGATCTTCAACACCGTCTGGGACTTCCAGGCACTGATCAGCGAGCAGCTCATCGACTACGTGCGGGCCGCCTCCACGCACTTCGGCGGCATCTCGCCGTTGAAGAAGGTGATGGACTACGCGGCGCAGTATCAGATCAAGTCCGGCTTCCACGGGCCCACCGACATCTCACCCATCGGATTCGCCGCCCAGCTGCACGTCGGGCTCGCCATCCACAACTACGGGCTGCAGGAGTACATGCCGCACTCCCCGGCGACCAACGAGGTCTTCGAGCAGTCCATGACCTTCACCGACGGCTATCTGCACCCGGGGCAGGCCCCGGGGCTCGGCGTCGAGTTCAACGTCGAGGCTGCGGAGAAGCACCCATACCAGCAGGCGTACCTGCCGTACAACCGTCTGGCTGACGGGACGGTCCACGACTGGTGAGCGCGAGCATCCCGCAGACTCCCGCGCGGCCGCCTCAGGGAGACTCCTCGCGCGTCTCCAGCGGTGGGCCGCACCGTGTGGTGGTCATGGGGGTCTCTGGCTGCGGCAAGACCACGGTGGGGGAGCTGCTCGCCGCGCAGCTCGACGGCAGGTTCCTCGACGGCGACGTCCTGCATCCCGAATCCAACATCGCGAAGATGCGTTCGGGGGTTCCCCTGGAGGACGCAGACCGCGAACCCTGGCTTCGACAGATCGGAGAGCTGCTGGCCGACGCCGCCGACGACGGCGGAGCCCTGGTGATCGGCTGTTCGGCGTTGAAGCACAGCTACCGGGAGATCATCCGTGAGGCGTCGCCGGAGGTGACGTTCCTGCACCTGCATGGGAGCCGGGAGCTGCTCGCCCAGCGTCTGGAGGCGAGGCCTGGACACTTCATGCCGGCGAGCCTGCTGGACTCCCAGCTCGCCACGCTGGAGATGCTCCAGCCCGACGAATCAGGACGGATGGTCGACATCTCGACTCCGGTGGCCGCTGTGGTGGACCAGGCCCGGAGCTGGCTGACGGGCTCTGCCGCCTGAATCGTCCCTCAGGCCGACGGCGGGCGGCCCGATGCCGGCCCGCTGGAGGAGCGCTCTACGAGTTTCGTGGGCAGCAGAACGGGTTCCTCCGAGGAGATCGCCCCGTTGATGATCGCGATCAGGTTCTTCACCGCCATCTCTCCCTGGTGCTGCAAGGGGGACGCCACTGACGTCAGGGCCGGGGTGGTGAGCAGCCCGATGCGGCTGTTGTCGAAACCGATGACGCTGACATCGGTCGGCACGTCCAGACCTGTCGCCTGCAGGCGGCGGATGAAACCCACCGCCATGATGTCGTTGTAGCAGATCACGCCTGTGGTGGGAGCCTCCGCCCATGCTCTCGCGGCCTGTTCGCCTCCGGCCACAGTGGGGACGCCGGGCCCGATGCGGCGAGTGCGGATGTCCAGGTCGATCCCGGCCTCCTGGGCTCCCCGCCAGCGCATGCCGTCCGTCCATGACGCTTCAGGGCCGGCCACGTAGGCCAACGAGTCGTGCCCGTGGGCGCCGAGGTGCTCAGCGGCCCTGCGCGTCCCGCGCGCGCTGTCAGTGAGCACGCTGGGCAGGCCCCGCACCTGGCGGTTCAAGGTGATCAGCGGGCGCTGCTTGGCGATTGCGTGTATCCCGGCATCCGAGAGCCGTGGGCTGGTCAGCACCAGACCGTCGACAGCGGGCAGGAACTGCTCGGCGGCGCGGCGCTCTCTCTCGTCCGACTCCTGGGCGTCGAACAGGATCACGGTGTATCCCGCCTCCTCGGCAGCCGCCTCGGCGCCGCGGATGACGTCGTGGAACACCGGATTGGCGATGTCTGCGACCACAATGGCCAGCAAACGTGTCGGCAGGGCGGTCAGCCCGGGGGAGGGCGGGCGTCTGCCGTAGCCCAGCGCTTCGGCGGCGCGACGAACCTTGTCCGCCGTCTGGGTGCTCACGCGACCGGGCCGAGCCAGCGCCCGGGAGACCGTCGAGGGGGCGACCCCTGCACGTTCGGCGACGTCATAGATGGTCGGAGGCCTCACCCGCTTCGCATCATCCGCCATGTGCGTGAGAGTACTCAGAGCACCGGACGGCGGCAACTCAAGGAAGACCCTCAAGGTGCCGCCGTCGAGCTCGTGGCGAGTCGCCGCGGGATCTACCTGCCCTCTTCGTAGGTGAGGCCGTGGCCGAACTCGAACAGGGCGCCGTCCTCGGTGTCGGCATATCCAGGGGCGTCGCTGTTCTGATCGATGACCGCCTGACGGGTGGAGGGCAGGGCGAAAGGCAGCCTGCCCTGCGGCGCATGCTCACCGGAGAGCACATCCATCAGGGCCGTGTCGCTCATGCCGAACCCGGCGACGATCGCACCGGCATCGAGCAGGCCGCTGTCCTCGTCCAGGACGTAGGGCTGGCGGAAGTAGACGTGCAGAACGACCTTGCTGGGGTCGTCCACCTCGTCCATGACCTCCTGGATCGTCTCCAGGGACGGGACGACCTCCCAGGACTCGGCCTCTTCCATCCCGGTGAAGTCCAGGATGGAGGACTCCCACGGATATGAGCCTCCGAAGATCAGGCCGTCATCGGTGCAGTCTTCGGCGCGATAGGCCACGCACGCGTCCGCGGCTCCGTAGGGGCTCCACCCGTCGAGGCCCTCCAGGCCGTCGATGGTGATCGGGTTGGTGTGTTCCAGATCGAGGCCGAACTCCTCATCGTCGCTGACATACTCGTCAGAGACATTGCGTGCCGTTATGGAGATCAGCACGTGGTCGCTCCCTTCGGCGCTGGGGCGTTCCTGGTCCTCGTCGACGTTGCCGTCGACGACGTCGAAGCCGTACTCGGCGACCGTCTCCTCGGTGAAGTCACCCAGGATGTAGACCTCCGAATCGGTCTCCAGGGGCAGGGTGGGCTCGCCGTCGACGTCCTCGTTCTGCAGCAGAGTCAGCGACTGCCGCTGCAGGTCCAGGCCGAGCTCCCGGTTCTCCTGGGCGCCGATGGTGGCTGTGGCAGCCTCGGGGTCAGCGTAGGGGTTCTCGAAGAGCCCCATCTGGAACATCGGTGTCAGCAGCCGCTCTGCCGCCTCGTCCACCCGCTCCTCGGTGACGAGGCCGTCATCGACGAGATCAAGGATGACGTCGACCTCGTTGAACCCGGAGAGGGTGTCCGTCCCGGCGTTGATCGAGGCCGCGACCCGCTCAGGCACGGAGGCCTCCTCCAGTCCCCAGGCCCGGTCGTTGATGATGCCGGTGTCGGAGTTGACGTACCCGCCGAAGTCGAGGTTCTCGCGCAGCAGCCCGTCGATGATCTCATCGGAGAAGGCGAAGCCGGTCTCGTCGTACTGCTGTTCGTCATGGGTCACATCCATCGGGATGCCGTAGTACGGCATGATGGAGGAGACTCCTGCATCGATGGCGGCCTCGAAGGGCAGCAGGTGCTCCCCGAAGGCGTCGGTGGGGTAGACCTGTGATTTCCCGAAGGCGTAATGCGGGTCCAGCCCCAGCTCCTGAGGCCCGCCGCCCGGGAAGTGCTTCAGCGTCAGTGCCACTGCTGTGTCGGGGGACAGGGAGACGCCGTCCTGGTCGACAGGGCCCTGCAGGGTGCCGACCAGGGTCTCCATGATGTCTGCGGCCAGCGCCGCATCCTCCGTGAACGTCTCATGAGTCCGGTACCAGCGCGGCTCGGTGGCGAGGTCGGCCATGTAGCCGTACATTCCACGCAGTCCGATGGATTCCCACTCCTGACCCATGACCTGCGCGAAGTCCTCCACCACACTCATGTCGCCGGTGGTCGGCGCTTCCCCAGTGGCCTCCGCCTCAGCTCCGAGTGCCGCCGCGGCGATGCCCGCCTCCTTGGGGAACGCGCTGAAGGCTCCCGCCGATTCGTTGATCCCGGCACGGGCGTCCGGGTCGATGTGGTTGCGCGCATTGGACTTGAACAGCGCCGGGATGCCCAATCGGGTGGCTTCGCTCAGCTCCTGCACGGCGTTCGTGAACTCCGCCGCCTCCGCCGGGGTCACGCTGGTGCTCGCCCGGAAGCCGCCGTCGGGATCCCCGCATTCGGCGTCGTCCTCATGGGTGACCTCGTTGCGGAAGACGAATCGGTGCATGTGCTCGGTGTCGATGTAGTCCTCGGCATGCTCCGGCACCGCGCCGCGCTCCTCGTCCAGGCACTCTGCATTGAGCGTGTCGATGAGCATCAGGCCGGCCTTCTCCTCCAGGGTCATCCGGCCCACCAGATCCGTGACGCGCTCCGAGGTGGGCAGGCGCCAGTCCTCATAGGGATCCAGTTCACCGTTGTCGTTCAGGTCGCGGAAGCTCTCTCCGTCGACCTCGATGATCTCGGCGACCCGGGAGTCGAGCTCCGGCGGCTCTTCGGATGCGCTCTCTGTGGGAGTGGCGCAGGACGTGGCGACCAGGGTCAGGCCGAGCGGGACAGGGAGAAGACCACGACGCAGGGTGCGTCGCCGTGGCGGGTGAGACGTCGTCATTGAGTGATCCTCCATTCGGTGTGGAGTGATCAGGATCACGGCGTGCGACGCCGACCGGCAACAAGTTGCCATGAGTTGCCGCTCCCCAGGCTGCAGTGCGGAGCGAGGGGTTCAGCGCCGGGGCCAGGGATGTGTCCTGGGCCACGTAGTCTGGCAACTCGTGGCAACAACTTCCCTGCCTTTCTGCGGTCTGACGACAATGCAGGTCTGAGGCTGTTCCTGTTCTGAGCGGCCGGATCACCCCACGGCGGCGACGAGGACGTCGTGGACGCACCGATGAAGGATGGACTGATTTCGATGAACAGCACCAGAACCCCGATCATCATCTCCAGCGTGGCCACAGTGACCCTGCTGCTGAGCGCCTGCGGCGGTGAGGCGGCAGATGGTGCCGACGCCGGCCAGACGCTGCGGCTGGCGCTGAACCAGTCTGAGGATCACCCGTCGTACATCGCGCTGGAGAACTTCAACGACCATCTCGCAGAGAACACGGAGGGGTGGGAGATCGACGTCTACCCCAATGAGACGCTCGGCGCGCAGGCCGAGGCTCTGCAGCTGGTCAGCGATGGAAGCGTGGACATGGCCATCGTCTCCGGCGCCCAGCTGGAGAACCTCAACGACGACTTCATGGTGTTCAACCTGCCGCGGGTCTTCGACGACGTCGACCATCAGATGGACGTCATCCACGACCCGGAGATCACCGGCGACCTCTATGCCTCGCTCGAGGACTCCCACAGCTTCACCGTGCTCGGAGGCTTCACTCAGGGGGCCCGAAGCGTCTACACCACGGACGGGCCGATCGAGACTCCGGAGGACCTCAGCGGACAGAACCTGCGCATCCAGGAGTCCCCGATCAACATCGCCATGGCTGAGGCGCTGGGCGGGTCCGCGACGCCGATGGCCTATGGAGAGCTGTACACCGGGCTGCAGTCCGGTGTGGTGGACGCTGCCGAGAACAACGAAGTCTCCTACTACACGCAAGGACACTACGAGGTGGCGCCCTACTGGTCCTACACGAACCACTTGGTGGGTCTGGACTACCTGATCATCAACTCCGACGTCCTGGACTCGATGAGCGAGGAGGACCGTGCGACCTTCGACGAGGGCTGGGCCGCCGCCCACCAGGAGCACACCGAGCTCTGGGCCGAGGCCACCGAGGAGGCCATCGCAGGAGCCGAGGCTGGCGGCGCCGAGTTCTCAGAGGTCGATGACGAGGCCTTCGACGACGAGCTCACGGCGATGGTCGAGGAGTTCATCACCACCGACTCCCAGCAGGAGCTCCATGACGCCGCACGGGATGCGGCTGAGTGATCCTGCTGTGCTGCCCGTGCCGGTGATGGTCGGAGGTGTGACGTGGACATTCTGAAGAAGTCCTTGGACAGAGGCCTCTACTGGATCACCGTGGTGCTCTTCGCGCTGCTGGTCCTGGTGGTGGTGTGGCAGGTCTTCAGCCGGCAGGTCGCCGGGAGTCCGGCCACCTGGACTGAAGAGGGGGCTCGGCTGACGTTCGTGTGGTTGGGGCTCTTCGCCTCGGCGTTCGTCTTCGGGGAGCGTGGCCACATCGCCGTGGAGTTCCTGGCGCGGAAGCTCCCCAGCGGAGCCGAGCGACTGCTCTCCGTGCTGGTCCAGGTGGTGGTGCTCACCTTCTCTCTCGTCGTGCTGATCTGGGGAGGATGGCGGGCGTCGCAGAACGCCTGGAACCAGGAGCTGAGTGCGTTGCCGTTCACCGTGGGGCAGATGTATCTGGCGCTCCCGGTGACCGGGGTGCTGATCACCTTCTACGCGCTGTACTACATCCAGGCGCTGGTGCGTGAGGCTGAACCTCCGTATCCCGACACCAGCGACGAGGACGACCCGCAGGTCCAGGTGACGAAGTACACCGACCGCAGCACGATCCTGCCCAGTACGGATGACCCACGGAAGGGGAAGTGATGGAGCCTGCGACGCTGACCGGACTCATCCTGCTGGTCGGGATCATCATCGGCATGGCCTTCTCCGTGCCGATCGCGGTGGTCATCGGCGCCGTCTCGTTCCTCGCCGCCATCCCGCTGCTCGGGCTGCAGGAGGCCGCGCTGATCAGCGCTCAGCAGATGTTCACCGGGATCAACTCCTTCCCGCTGTTGGCCATCCCCCTGTTCGTGCTGGCCGGGGTGCTCATGAACAACGGCGGGATCGCCGGGCGACTGGTCGATGCTGCCAAGGTGGTCACCGGTCGGATGCCGGCCTCCATGGCGCAGACCAATGTCGTGGCCAACGGCCTCTTCGGCTCCGTCTCCGGCGCGGCGGTCGCCTCGGCGGCGGCGGTCGGGACGGTGATGAACCCGAGGATGACCCAGGAGGGCTACGACCGCCGCTTCAGCGCCTCAGTGAACATCGCCTCGGCCCCGGCAGGGATGCTGCTGCCGCCGTCGAACACGTTCATCGTCTATGCGCTGGTCTCCGGGACCTCCATCGCAGCACTCTTCATGGCCGGCGTGGTCCCGGGAATCCTCTGGGTGCTGGCCTGCATGGTGGTGGTGCTCGTCTACGCCCTGCGCCAGCCCGGGCGACTGCGCACCCCGGAGCGGGTGAGCTTCGTGCAGGCACTGAGGGTGCTGTGGAGGGCATTCCCCTCGCTGCTGATGATCGTGATCGTGGTCGGCGGCATCATCGCCGGATACTTCACCGCCACGGAGTCCGCGGCGATCGCTGTGGTCTACTGCTTGGTGCTCTCCGCCTTCTACCGAACCATCCGAGTGCAGGATCTGCCGCAGATCCTCGTCGACGCAGGCCGCACGACGGCCATCGTGATGCTGCTGGTGGGCGTCTCCACAGTGCTGTCCTTCGTGCTGTCCTTCGCGAGGATCCCCCCGTTGATCTCGGACCTGGTCCTCGGTCTGACCGAGAGCGAGATCGTGGTGCTGCTGCTGATGATGGCGGTGCTCATCGCGATCGGGACATTCATGGATCCCACTCCGGCGATCCTGATCTTCGTGCCGATCTTCCTGCCCATCGCCCTAGAGTTCGGCATCGACCCGGTGCACTTCGGAACTATGGTCGTGATGAACCTGTCGCTCGGTGTGATCACGCCCCCGATCGGCAACGTGCTATTCGTCGGGGCGCGGGTGGCGCGGCTCCGCATCGAGCCGGTGATCGGGAAGCTCTGGCCGTTCCTCCTGGCGATCCTGGTGGCGCTGCTGCTGGTGGTGTTCGTCCCTGAGCTCTCACTGACGGTGCCGCGGCTGAGCGGTCTCATGGACTGACGCGCCTCGGACGGCGGACGGTGTCGCTGGTCTCCCCGGGCAGAATCTCACGTCGCGCGCCGGGGTGCTTGAGGCCGAGGCGGATGCTGCCGGCAGCGCTGGTGCTGCTGCCGGTGTGGAGACTCCAGCGGTCTAGGATCTGCTGCCCGAGTGCCTCAGGGGCCCCGGCCGAGAGGCGCTGGTGGACGGTCAGGACCTCACTCTACGGACCCCCAACGGCCTGGCCGGGCATCTGCAGCAGGAGGGGTGCGGGGTGTTCCTCATGGACTGCCGGGGTCATGGGCGCGATCTCGGGAGCCCCACGGATGAGGGGCGTCTCAACGAGGCATCGCGGAGCCTGGGGGCACGCGAGGAGCAGGGCTTCCCGCCCGGGCGGCCCTGCTCCTCAGGGCGAGTCTCCCGTGACGGATGCCGTGGCTGAGCCCTCCATCGCGGAGGCCGTCAACCTCAGATGATCAGCGGAAAGCGGCCTCCCCGGTGAGCCGCTGACCGATGATCAGGGTGTGGACCTCGTCAGTGCCCTCATAGGTGCGGACCGACTCCAGGTTGTTGGCGTGTCGCAGCGGGGAGTGCTCGGCGGTGATGCCGTTGCCGCCCAGGATGGTGCGGGCCTCTCGGCAGATCTCGATGGCGGTCCGGCAGTTGTTCAGCTTGCCCACGGAGATCATGTGGTTCTCCAGGGTGCCGGCGTCCTTCGCCCGGCCCAGCTGCAGGGCCAGCAGCTGGCCCTTGGTGAGTTCCAGGGCCATGTCGGTGAGCTTCTTCTGGGTCAGCTGGTAGCCGGAGAGCGGGCGGCCGAACTGCTGGCGCTCCGCCGCGTAGTCCAGGGCGGCTTCCAAGGCGTCTCGGGCCGCGCCCATGGCACCCCAAGCGATGCCGTAGCGGGCCTCCGAGAGGCAGGAGAAGGGGCCACGCAGGCCCGGGTGCTTCGGCAGGATCGCATCGGCTGGCAGCCGGACGCCGTCCAGGACGATGTCGCACTGCAGGGAGGCGCGCATGGAGAGCTTCCGTTCGATGGCCTCGGCCCGGAACCCGAGGGTGTCGGTCGGCACGATGAAGCCGCGCACCACCTCGCCCGCGTCGTCGGGGCGGGTACGGTGCTCGCCATCGACGGCGGCCTCGGACTCCCCGGCCGCGACCTTGGCCCAGATGATCGCCACATCCGCGATCGTGGCCAGGCCGATCCAGCGCTTCGCCCCGTCGAGCACCCATTCGTCACCCTCACGGCGGGCCCGGGTGGACATGCCGCCCGGGTCTGAGCCGGCGGTCGGCTCGGTCAGTCCGAAGCATCCGATGGTGTCCCCGGCGGCCATGCCGGGCAGCCACTGCTGCTTCTGCGCCTCGGAGCCGTGCTTGTGGATGGCCGACATCGCCAGCGAGCCCTGCACCGAGACCACCGTGCGGATCCCCGAGTCCCCGGCCTCCAGCTCCTGCATGGCCAGCCCGTACTCAGTGGCGCTGCGGCCCGCGCAGCCGTAGCCGCTCAGGTGCATGCCGAACAACCCCAGCTCCGCCATCTCCCCGAACAGCTCCGTGGGCAGGACCGCCTCGTCGTACCACCGGGCGATGTGCGGACGGATCCTCCGGTCCACGAACTCCGCAACCCGGTCCCGGGTGGCGATCTCCTCGGCGGAGAGCTGGGTCTCGATGCCCATCAGGTCGGTGCGGTGGAGGGCGGGGGTGGTGGTCATCAAGACTCCTTCGTCATGGGGCGGGTGCGGGTGGTCGGGGATGGGTGGGACTGGGCGGTGAGTCACGCGGGGTCGACGGTCCGCTCCGCCAGCAGGCTGCGGGCTGCAGGTCGAATGATCTTCCCCGCGGCGGTCCGCGGCAGAGAGTCGATCAGGTGGGTCTGCCGGGGGCGTTTGTACGGGGCGAGCTCCTGGCGTGCATGCTGATCGAGGGTCTCCAGCAGCTGGGTCCGGTCCGGTGTGCTCAGCTCCGCCGTGGGGCGACGTGGAACCACCAGGGCGGCGATCTCCTGTCCGAGCCTCTCATGGGGCTGCCCCAGGACCACGGCCTCCGCGACGTCCGGATGGGACGTCAGCACGTGTTCCACCTCGGCCGGATAGACGTTGCGGCCGCCGCGGATGATCATGTTCGACCGACGATCGACCAGGTGGACGTAGCCGTCCGGGGTGATCCAGGCGAGATCCCCGGTGCGGAGCCAGTCGCCGTCGAATGCCGCGGAGGTGGCGTCGGGATCTCCGGCGTATCCGGCGAAGACCGTGGGACCGCAGATCTGGAGCTCACCCACATGCTCCGGTCCAGGAGGGAGCGGAGTTCCGTCATCGGACACGACACGCATCTGCGTGCCCCAGGACGGTGTGCCGACTGAACCGGGGCGTCGTCGTGCTCTGCTCGAGTTCACGCATACCGACGACGTCGTCTCGGAGGACCCATAGCCCTCCAGCAGGGTCGCACTGGGAATCAAGTTCTCGAAGTCCTCCAGCACGCCGGGAGGCAGTGCCGAGCCGCCGGAAGTGACGTGACGCAGGCTGGAGAGATCACGTTCTCCGACGCCTTGTCGGATCATGTCCAGGAACATGGTGGGCACCCCGGAGAAGCGGGTTACCCGGTGCTCCTCGATGAGATCCAGGGCCTCGGCCGCCTCGAAGCGGGACTGGAGCACCAGCGTCATCCCCCAGGTCATGGCGGCGTTCATCAGTCCGGACATGCCGAAGACGTGGTGGAGGGGCAGGGAGGCCAGGACCACGTCGTCGGCCGTGGGTTGGGAACGAGAGAGCAGGGCGGTGCAGCTCATCCAGAGGTTCCAGTGGGTCAGCTGCGCGGCCTTCGCGGCTCCGGTGGTCCCGGAGGTGAAGATGACGGCGGCGACGTCCTCAGGTGATCGTGCCGTCAATGACTCGGCGCCGTCGTCAGCGCTGTGCTCGACGAGGCCCGAGAGACTCAGCACGGTGAGGTCATCGCTGCCCTCTGGCCGGCTGCCGTCCAGGGTGACGAGCGCCCGGGCGCCGCACGTGCCCAGTGCGTGTCGCACCTCCCGGGCTGACGAGTACGGGGCCATCGGGGCGACGGTGAGACCGGCTCTCAGTACGGCGTAGTAGGAGACGACGAACTCGGGCGACGTCGGCAGGCTCAGTGCGACGGTGTCGCCCGGCATGAGCCCGGCATTCCGGAGACCTCCTGCGGCGCGACGGATGTGGTCCTCCAGCTCGGCGAACGTCCACGACTCTTCGGCGGAGACCACTGCCAGCCGATGGGGACGCGTCTGGGCGGTGTGTGAGACGGCCATCGCCAGATTGAACATGAGGACTCCTTACTCCGCGTCACGGGTGAGAGTTGTGGCCTTCGCATCCGCGTGACGAGCAACACGTAACCAGGGTCGGCCCCGTTTGGCAACGCGGTGACCAGGCTCCGGGCGAGGGTGCGACGCCCGTGAGGTCCCCGCGCACCACGTGGTGGCCCGGACTCTCCTGATCTGGTGCGGGACTCGGCAGGCGTTGCGTCTGTCGCTCGTGATTCATGCGAAAAGAGGAATAAAGCCCCCGTGGAGTGTTGCGGATCACACTCTGCGGGTATGAATGGAGGTACTGCTCCGACCGCGAGGCGACGTCCTCGTTCCGTCCGCAGACGATTCTCAGGTACGCCGGCCCGACAGGCTCGATGCGGCCTGAGGAGTCGGCCGGACGTCTCGCATCGCGCTCCCCACCTGGAGGTCACATGTCCCCGAGGTTGACTCGTCGCACGTTCCTGGCAGCCGCGTCCGGGACCGGGCTGGCCGCGCTGGCCGGCCTCACCGGATGCAGCCCGGCCCCTGCCCAGGCCTCCGGCCTGCCCCGGCAGCTGGTCTGGTCCACCTACGGCGTCGGCACCGGGACGTACAACGATCTCGCCGCCGTCGCCAACACTCTCACGGGGCGCATGGGGGTCCAGGTCCGCCTCATGACCTCAGATACGGGGATCGGGCGACTGGCCCCCATGATCAACGGAACGGCCCACTACGCCCGCGCCGGAGACGAGTACTACTACGGCTTCGAAGGCGACGACGAGTTCGCCTCCGAGCAGTGGGGACCGCAGCCCATCCGGCAGGTCTGGGCTCCTCCCGGCAACTACGGCGTCCTGGTGCTGGCGGACAGCGGAATCGAGACCGTCGCCGACCTCGAAGGCAAGCGGTACCCGCGCCTGGTGGCCAGCACCTCGATGAATCGCAAGCTCGAGGCGATCCTCAACTACGGTGGCCTCACCGGCGAGGACGTGGTCCCGGTGGACCTGACCTACGGAGAGCAGATCGACGCACTGCGCACCGGCCACCTCGACGCGCTCTATCAGAACGTGGTCGGCTCGAACATCGAGGAGCTGGCCTCTCAGCATGAGGTCCGTTGGCTCGACCTCGGCGGCGATGACCCGACTCGCTATGAGACCTGGGAGGAGCTGGCACCCATGGTCCGGCCCGGTGAGTTCACCGGTGCCGGGATGGACGACGGCGAGACCGCCGTCAACATGGAGTACTCCATCCCGCTGACCACTGTGGCCGAACGGCCCGCGGACGAGGTCTCCGAGTTGGTGCTCGGGATCGACGAGCACTTCGAGCATTTCCGGGATGCCACACCGGACGCGCAGAACTTCGGGCCCGACAAGGTCCTTCTGGAGCCGATGGTGGTCCCCTTCCACTCCGGGTCCGTCGAGTACTTCCGCTCCATCGGACGGTGGACGGAAGGGCACGAGGCCCGTCAGCAGGCCCTGCTGGATCGTGAGGGACTCCTGGCCGAGGCCTGGCCGGGATTCTGGGAGCGCCATGGCGACGACGACGGCGTCGCCCGCCGCTGGAAGGACTGGAAGCGGGAGAATCTGCCGAGCCTGCCCTCCATCGATTCCACCGACGACGGAGCTGACGCATGACCTCCATCAGTCCTGAGCGCCGCAGCGCAGCGACGACCCGGCGGGAGCAACCTGAGGCCCCCGGGATGCCCGCGATGTCCGAGGGGGAGGAGTCCACGGAGACGCGCCGCGTCCTCGACGCCGTCCGGAGGAACCCTCGTCTGACCCTCCCGTGGACCGTGGTCGTCACCGGGCTCACCCTGGCCGGGATCCTGCTGACCATGAATCAGGTGTTCTTCTGGAACATCGGAGGCCTGGCCGTGCTGACCAACGCCTTCCTCTATCTGCTGATCGCCTGCTTCATCCCGATCGTGTTCATCATGTGGCCGGCCCGCGGTGCACGGTCCGCCCCGACCGCGGGCGAGGACGCCGCCCCGGGCGTCCCCTGGTACGACGTGCTGGTGCTGGCGGTCTTCCTCGCGTGCTGCCTGTGGTTCGCCTACCACGGCGTGGACATCCAGGAGTATGGCTGGGAGTTCGTCGCGCCGACCACTGCCACGGTGCTCAGCTTCGTCCTGTGGGGCATCGTCTTGGAGGCCCTTCGACGGGCCGCGGGATGGATCGTGGCGGTGCTGGCCCTGGCCTTCTCGCTGTATCCGATGGTCGCCGACGTCATACCGATGGGTCTGCTGCAGGGGATCTCCTACGACCTTCCGACGATCGCGCAGATCCACGTGATGGGGGCGGAGAGCATTCTGGGCCTGCCGCTGCAGACGGCAGGGTCCATCCTGGTCGGTTTCCTGCTCTTCGGCGTCGTCCTCCAGCACACCGGCGGCGCAGGGTTCTTCCATGGCCTGTCCATGGCGTTGTTCGGCCGATACCGCGGGGGCTCGGCGAAGGTCACGGTGGCGAGCTCTGCCGCCATGGGCATGATGAGCGGCTCGGCCGTCTCCAACGTGCTCACCACCGGCCCCATGACCATCCCTGCCATGAAACGCAGCGGTTTCAGCGCCCGCATGGCCGGAGGGATCGAGGCCACGGCCTCATCGGGCGGCTCCATCACGCCGCCGATCATGGGCACGGCCGCCTTCCTCATGGTCTCCTTCGTCGGGGTTCCCTACACCGAGGTCCTCATCGCGGCCACCATCCCCGCGGTGCTCTACTTCCTGGGCATCTTCCTGCAGATCGACGGCTATGCCGCGCAGCAGGGTCTTACCGGCACGCCGCGGGAACGGCTTCCTCGGCTGGGCGCCTCGCTGCTGGCGGGATGGCCCTACCTGGGGGCGCTCGCCCTGCTGACCGTCCTGCTGTTCACCTCAGGGTCAGAGTCCCAGGTCCCGTTCTGGGTCGTGGGCGTGCTCCTGGCCATCGCTGTGGTCACCCCGGGGCTGCGCTTCGGTCCGCAGGAATGGCTCGCGATGGTGCTCGACGTCGGCCGGACCCTCGGGCAGATCATCGCGATCATCGCCGGGGTGGGGCTGTTCCTGGGTGGACTCTCCGCCACCGGAGTGGCGCTGTCGCTGTCCCGCGACCTCGTCGCCGTCGTCGGGGACAACCTGCTGCTGATCCTCATCGCCAGCGCCCTGGTGTGCTTCATCCTCGGCATGGGGCTGACGATCTCCGCGGCCTACGTCTTCCTCGCCATCGTCATGGTCCCCGCCGTCACCGCGCTGGGAGTGGATCCGATCGCGGCGCACCTGTTCGTCATCTACTGGGCCTCGGTCTCCTACATCACTCCGCCGGTCGGACTGGCCGCGTTCGCCGCCGCAGGGATCGCCCGATCCAGCCCGATGGCGACCTGCATCTCCGCGATGAAGCTCGGTGCCGTGAAGTACGTCGTGCCCTTCGGGTTCGTGCTCAATCCGGCTCTCGTGGCCCAGGCAGGGTTCGGCGATGTCGCGCTGGCGCTGCTGGCCGGCCTCGTGGCGGTCTACGCCCTTGCCTGCGCGATCGGGGGCTGGCTGGTCGGCGTCGAAGCGCATGTGAGCGTGCCGCTGCGGGTGCTGCTCGGAGCCGGCGGGTTCCTTCTCTTCCTCAGCGGGAGCATCTGGGCGTTGGTCGGCCTGGCCGTCGTCGCGGGAGTGGTGGGCGTGGCCTGGGCGGGACGCGGCCGTCAGGAGGACGACACACCCCAGGATGCGGCCGCCGAGGCCGCCGCGGAAGGAGCACGATGACACTGCAACCGACCACCGAGACCGACCCGACACGTGAAGGGGCACAATCGACGATGACCACATATGCACACGAATCCACCCGCAGGGTCGGGAGCCTGATCCTGGACGTCGACGACGGCATCGGGACGATCACTGTGGACCGTCCGGAGGTCCGCAACGCCCTGGACAGCCGTGTCCTGCAGCAGCTGGCCGATGCGGTGGAGGAGCTCCGGTGGGACGACGCCGTGCGGGTCATCGTGTTCACCGGGGCAGGGGAGAAGGCCTTCGTCGCCGGTGCCGACATCAACGAGCTCGCCCGGCGCACGCCTGAGGACGGGCTGCGTGCCACCATGCAGCGGTTCTACACCGCCGTAGAGGCCGTGGAGAAGCCCACGATCGCCGCCGTCAACGGCTATGCCTTCGGGGGCGGGCTCGAGCTGGCGCTGGCCTGCGACATCCGGATCGCCTCCACGGCCGCTCGTTTCGCCCTGCCGGAGACGGGGTTGGGCATCATCCCCGCCGCCGGCGGCACCCAGCGTCTTGCCCGGCTGATCGGTGCCGGGCGGGCCACCGAGATGATCCTGACCGGGCGCCGTCTCGACGCCGATGAGGCGCTGCAGGCGGGGCTGGTTACTGCCGTCGTGGAACCGGACGGCCTGCTCGAGGAGGCGCGACGGACCGCAGCCCAGATCATGGCCCGGGGGCCGCTCGCCGTCCAGCTCGCCACCACGATCATCCGTCACGGTCTGAACGCCGACGCCGCGACCGGCATGCTCCTTGAACGACTGGCCCAGTCGGTGCTCTACAGCACCGGAGAGCGAGCAGAGGGCACCGGCGCCTTTCTGGAGAAGCGGACGCCCGACTACAGCGCGCACCAGGTGGTGCAGCCGTCCCGACCCACTGACTCCGGAAGCCCCGCCGCATCCGATCGCGCCCCTGAAGGAGGCCAGGAATGAGCACTCACGCCCACGAGCCCTCGACGCCTCAGGGGGAGTCAGCGATCTCCACGGCCACCGTGGTGGGCGCTGGCACCATGGGCTCACAGATCGCGGCCGTGTCCGCGCTCGCCGGCTTCCGCACCCACCTGGTGGACATCAGCCAGGAGCAGCTCGACTCCGCGGGCGACCAGCTGCGCTCCCGACTGGACAGGGATGTGGAGAAGGGGAGGCGGACTCCGGAGGACGTGGCCGCAGCCTGGGGTCGCCTGAGCATGACCACCGACCGTGACGCGGTCGCGGCCGCCAGCGACATCGTCATCGAAGCCGCTGTGGAGGAGCTCGGTGTGAAACGCCGGATCTTCAGCGAGCTGGACGCCGTCTGCGGTCCTGACACCATCTTGGCCACCAACTCGTCCAACATCGTGTCGTCCCGCCTGGCGGACGCGGTGCGGCATCCGGAGCGGGTGTGCAACCTGCACTTCTTCAATCCGGCCCTGGTCATGGAGTGCGTGGAGCTGGTGCCGCACCCCGGCACCTCGGAAGCCACGCTCGAACGCGCGGCGGACTTCACCCGCGCCCTCGGCAAGACCCTGGTCACGCTGCGGAAGGAGATCCCCGGGTTCGTGGCCAATCGGCTGCTCCAAGCCATCCGCCAGGAGGCGCTGAGCCTCCTGGACCAGGGCGTGGCCGACTTCCAGGACATCGACGCCGCCGCTCGGACGGCCCTGCGCCACCCCATGGGGCCCTTCGAGCTGATGGATCTGGTGGGAATCGACGTCGTGCACATGATCCGGAACGCCGAGTATGAGCAGACCGGCGACCCCGCGAGCCTGCCCCACCCGGCCATCACGGAGCTGGTGGAGGCCGGACGGTACGGCAGGAAGAGCGGACAGGGCTGGTACACCTACGAGTGACGGTCCGTCGTCGGGAGACGCCCCCGCGCCTCAGGTGTGTCCGTCCTGCCCCTCCTGCCCGTCCCGTGGGTCGGGGAACATGGTCTGGGCGATGTCGATGACCGCGTGCAGCGCCGGATTGTCGTCGGCCCGCCGCCAGATCATCCTCACCTCCAACGGGCGGTCCTCCGAGGTGATCGAGGAGAACACGACGCCGTCTGACGAGACGTTGTCCCGCACGGAGTCCAGACTGAGGCCGCATCCCATCTGGGCGCCGACGAGGACCACCTGCGTCCATGAGTCGGGTGCGGTCTGCACGACTCGGGGGACGAACCCGGCCGCCATCGCCAGCGAGTTCAGGCGGTTCTGCAGCGCGGCGCCGACACCACCGGGAAGGGTGATCCA
Organism: Nesterenkonia sp. K-15-9-6; assembly: GCF_052656005.1. Taxonomy (NCBI): domain Bacteria; kingdom Bacillati; phylum Actinomycetota; class Actinomycetes; order Micrococcales; family Micrococcaceae; genus Nesterenkonia; species Nesterenkonia sp. K-15-9-6. The sequence continues at coordinate 16,792 of NZ_JBQYEY010000012.1, read as the reverse complement.
GGGCTCCTCGGCGAGGTCCCGCATGTCGACCGTGGCCCGCGAGGCCAGCGGGTGGGCCGCCGGCAGGACCACCATCACCTCCTCCAGGGCGATGACTGCCGAGTCGACCTCGGCCGGCAGGAAGTCCCAGCGCCCGATGACCAGGTCCAGGGAGCCGTCCAGCACGCGCTCGAGACCCAGATGGGAGAACTGCGAGCTGTAGAGCTCCAGCATGAGCCCGGGGCGTGCCGCACGGACCTGGCGGGCGAGCTCGCCGACCTTGCGATTGATCGAGGCCCCCGCGAACCCGACGCGGACCCGGCCCGTCTCCCCGGTGAGAGCGTTGCGCACGGCCTGTTCCGCCTCCTCTGACGCTTCGACGAGCCTCCGGGCGGGTTCGAGTAGGGCGCGGCCGGCGGCGGTGAGGGCGACGTGACGGGTGCTGCGTTCGAAGAGGTCCGCTCCCAGGGAACGCTCGAGCTGCTTGATGAGGCGGCTCAGCGGGGGCTGGGCCATGCGCAGCCGGGAGGCCGCCCGTCCGAAGTGCAGCTCCTCGGCCACCGTGAGGAAGGCCTGAGCCTGGTGGACCTCCATGCGCCTCCATTGTTCGTGCTGCCCGTCCGATTATTGCCGCGCAGGTATCAGAGTTCAGAGGAATTTGTCTTGGACAAAGCCTAATCTGCGTGGTTGTGTGGTGCAAAGCACAGCGTTCACAGGAATCGGGGGAAGTGATGACACTGTCAGCCGAAGACGTCGCCGCCGGGGAGTACGGATCTCAGGACCAGGACCCGGCGTGCTGGCCGACGTCGCAGGCCACGCCCACGGGTCCACTGGCCGGCGTCGTCATCGCCGACTTCTCCCGGGTGCTGGCCGGGCCGTACTGCACCATGCTCCTGGCGGACATGGGGGCGACCGTGATCAAAGTGGAAGGCCCCGGCGGAGACGACACCCGCCAGTGGATCCCCCCGCACCGTGACGGTGTGAGCACCTACTACCTCGCGGTCAACCGCAACAAGCACTCCGTGATGCTGGATCTGAAGGATCCTGAGGATCTGCGCACCGCTCACGAGCTGCTCGATGCGGCCGACGTCTTCGTGGAGAACTTCAAGCCCGGAGGCCTCGCGAAGTTCGGCCTCGACGTCGAGTCGGTGGCGCGGCGTTGGCCCGAGATCGTCCATGTGAGCATCACCGGCTTCGGCACCAAGGGCGGGGCCACGATGCCCGGCTACGACCTGCTCGCTCAGGGCGTCTCCGGGTTCATGTCCGTGACCGGGGAGGCCGACGGTTCGCCGCAGCGTGCAGGAGTGGCGATGTTCGACGTCATCACCGGCCTCCACGCGGCAGTCGGCATCCTCGGCGCCCTGCGGGAGCGGGAGGCCTCCGGCAAAGGTCAGCATCTGGCCCTGGACCTGCTCTCCTCAGCGCTGTCCGGCCTGGTGAACCAGACCACCGGCTACGTCGCCTGCGGAAACGTGCCCCGGAGACTCGGCAACGACCACCCCAGCCTCTATCCGTACGGACCTTTCCCTGCGAAGGATCGAGACCTCATCATCTGCGTGGGCAACGACCGGCAGTTCACCCGACTGGTCACCCGCCTCGGGCTGCCGGAACTTGCTGACGACCCCCGGTTCTCCTCCATGGAGGCCCGGAACGGGCATCGGGACGAGCTCCGCCCTCTGCTCCTCGACGCGCTCGCCGGAGCCACGGCTCAGGAATGGTTCGACGCCCTGCAGGCTGAAGGCGTGCCATGCTCGCCCATCCTCGGGATCGACGAAGGGGTGGAGTTCGCCGCCTCTCTGGGCCTGGAGCCTGTGGCCGAGAGCGGCGACGGTGAGACGAGCGTGCCGACCGTCAGGCATCCTGTCACCTACAGCCGGACGCCCGCCAGCTATCCCAAGCAGCCCCCGGCCCTGGGGGAGGACCAGGACGCCGTGCTGACCTGGCTCGCCGAGCGGCGAGAGAAGAGCGGAGACTCCTCCGGCGGCGGCGCCTCGGCTGAGGGCGTGCGGTGACAGGCGTCGCACCGTTCACCTGCGCCATGCCGCTGCGATGGTCGGATCAGGACCTCAACGCGCATGTGAACAACGCCAAGGTCATCACGCTGTTCGAAGAGGCGCGCATCCAGGCCTCCTCCCAGTGGTTCCGGGGCATTCCGGAGAGGCCGCGCCTGGTGCGCTCCCTTTCCGTCGACTATGTCCACCCGCTGCACTACGGGGAAGAGACGACGGCGCGCGTGTGGATATCCCGGATCGGCACGACGTCGTTCAGCGTCCACCACGAGCTGCACCAGAAGGGGCGGGCCTGCGTCACCGGCCGTTCCGTGATGGTCTGCGTAGATCCAGAGGTCGGACGCCCGGAGCCCCTGAGCCCGGACCTCCGGGCCGCGCTCGAGGCGGCGCTGATCCCCGAGGACACTGCCGAAAGAGCAGGGCAGCTCTGATCCGGCCCGTCCTCGCTCTTCCCCGAGTCGACCGGTTCCGACCACTCCCTGCTGTCCATCCCGTACGTTCTGAGAAGGAGATGCCTTCGATGGCTGAGACCCTGAGTGCCGCTCCGGCGGCAGACACCTCTGTAGGCCAGGAGCCGACAGTTCTGGACTTCTTCGAGCTCGACGCGGATCTCAGCCAGGACGAGCGGGACCTGCGTGACCGGGTCCGGGAGTTCGGACTGCGAGAGATCGCCCCGGTGATCGATGACCACTGGGAGCGGGCAGAGTTCCCCACCTCTGTGCTGCCCGGATTGGCGGAGCTCGGCATCGTGGGCGGCTTCATCCCGGGGCACGGATGTCCGGGGCTCTCCCGGCGAGCTGCGGGGATCGTGGCGCGGGAGATGGGGCGCATCGACGGGTCCGTGAACACCTTCTTCGGGGTGCACTCGTCGCTGTGCATGGGCAGCATCTACATGCTGGGCAATGACGAACAGCACCACCGGTGGCTGCCCGCCATGGCTCGATTGGAGAAGACCGGGGCCTTCGCTCTGACCGAGCCGGCCCACGGCTCGGACTCAGTCTCGCTGGAGACGCGGGCGCGCCGAGAAGGTGACACCTGGGTGCTCGATGGGCACAAACGCTGGATCGGCAACGGACATGCCGCCGACGTCGTCGTGGTCTATGCCCGGGATGAGGCTGACGGCCAGGTCAAGGCGTTCGTGGTGGAGAGGCAGGACGACGGCGCCTGGCCTGCGGGTTATCGGCCTGAGGTCATCACCGGGAAGATCGGCAAGCGTGCCATCAACCAGGCGGACATCGTGATCGAGGCCCTCAGGGTCCCCTCGGAGAACCGTCTGGAGCACTGCGAGAGCTTCGCGGGTGTCAACCGAGTGCTGGCCGCGACGCGCGGCGGGGCGTCCTGGGAGGCGCTGGGCCACGGGATGGCCGCCTTTGACATCGCCGTCCGCTACTCCCTGGAGCGGGAGCAGTTCGGCGGGCCCATCGGCGGATACCAGCTGGTCCAGGAGAAGCTGGCCACGATGCTCTCCGACCTGGTCTCCATGCAGCTGATGTGCCTGCGAATGGCCGACCTCGCGGAGGCGGGGAGGCTGACCGGCCCTCGGGCCTCACTGGTGAAGATGACCACGTCGCGGAAGGCGCTGGAGATGTGCCGCACCGCACGGGACATCCTCGCCGGGAACGGCCTTCTGCTGGAGAACGAGATCGCGCGTCATCTCACCGACATGGAAGTGGTCTCCACGTATGAGGGGACCGACTCCATGCAGGCGCTCATCGTCGGTCGAGAGATCACGGGTCTCTCCGCCTTCACCCGTTCGCGTCGCTGATCGCAGTCGGCTCAGGGCTCCAAGCGCTTGACCAGCAGCTCCTCAGTCTCGGTGGCGGTGCCGGGGGCGCCGCCGTCGTCCACGGATGAGAACGTGGTGGTGGTGCGCACGCCGGTGGGCCGGTACCCCAGCCGCTCGTAGAGCCGCCGGCCGCCCGCGTTGTCCGCGCTCACGCGCAGCTGGAGGCTCAGCGCCTCCTCATCGTCGGCAGGCTCACCATCGTCCGCCGACTCACCCTGTGCGGCCCGCGCCAGCACCGCCTGCTCAGCCGCGTTCATCAGCGCGGTGCCGATGCCTTGCCCTCGCCAAGTCTCGACGACGTGGACGTTTCTCACCTCGGCAGGCCAGGTCCAGCACAGCTCCAGTGACCCGCTCAGCTCCTCCCCGCAGAAGGCCACCAGGCCCGTGCCGATGCCGCTGGTCTGCTGGCGCAGCAGATACGGGCCCATGCTCGCGGCGTCCGGCCGGGCGGCGAGGAAGGCGGGGAGGTCGGTCGCGCGGATCTCACGGACGGTCGGTCCTTCCAGAGGGGCTGGTGCGACCACCTGGAAGGCCCTCACCCCACCACGCGCGCCGGCGCCGACGGTTCCACATGCAGGAACCGCGGAGCGGTGAACCCCTGCTCCTGGCACACTCGGGCCGCAGCCCCGATGACCGCATCCTCGCGGTCGCGGGGCACCAGCGCGAGCACGGAACCGCCGAAGCCGCCGCCGATCAGCCGCGCGCCCAGCGCCCCGACCTCGGACACCGTCCCCACCAGGGCGTCCGCCGCCGGGAAGGAGACTTCGGCGTCGTCCCGCATCGAGGCATGCCCGGCGGTGAGGATGCGACCCACCTCGGCGGCCGCCGTCGTGGGCTCCAGTTCCTCGTCAGTGAGGATCCGGTCCAGCTGCTCAGATCGCAGCATCTCCGTCAACGCATGCCGCAGGCGACGCCGGCATGCCGCCGTGCTGCGCCCCTCGAGCGCCTCTGCGCAGCCGGTCAGCTCATCGCAGCCTTCCAGCTCATCGCCGCCGACCAACGTATCGAATCGTGCCAGCGCGGCGTCGACGTCGCCGGGCTCCGGATGCTCCGGCAGCAGATCCCGCAGCCGGTCCACACCGAGCAGGCGCATCGCCGCCTCCGAGTCGGCGCGACGATCGTCGAACTGCCCGTCACCCAGCCAGTGGGCCTGCCGGGTGTCGATCGCCAAGAAGGCGTGCTCGGCCAGCAGTCCGTCCATCGGCAGGCGCTCCACCGTGAAGTCCCGGCAGTCCAGGGACACCACATGACCGGCACGCCCCCTCAGGCTCACCGTCTGGTCCAGCCCGCCGGTGCCTGCACCGACCACCTCCACCTCGGCGCGCATGCAGGCCGCAGCCAGCCGGGCCCTCAGCTCGTCGTCCAGGGCCGCGTCCAGCGCGGTTCCACGGTTTGCCGCTCCCAGCGGGGTGGCCAGAGCGACGAACGCCAGCATCGCCGAGCACTCCAGCGCGGCCGAGGAGGACAGCCCGCCGCCGATGGGCAGGGTCGAGCAGATCAGCAGGTCCGCGCCGAAGTCCTCCGGCACCGCCAGCTCCGGGGCCTCCTCGCCCACCCGAGCCAGCGCCCACAGGGTGCCGGCCACGTACCAGGTCCATCCTGAGATCTGCCCGGGCACGATGGTGTGCACATCGGTGATCGTGGCCGGCTCGCCGGCCTCCGCGCCGTCGTCGCTCATCACCGCGGCGACGGCGGCCAGGCTGAGGGTCTGCACGCCGTCGTCGAGCTCCGGGTCCAGGGTGCGCAGCCGCAGCAGGCCGTCCTGCCGCGGGGCGGCGGCCACGTAGGTGCCATGCGCCAGAGCCATCGGCAGGCACCGGCCACCATGGAAGTCCACGTGTTCACCGTTGAGGTTCGCCCGCCCGGGGGCGAACCAGACGCCGTCCGGATCCCGGCCGAACTCCTCGGCGAACCGGGTGCGGAGCCCTGCGCTGATGCGGTGCGGCTCCCCGGGGGAGAGGCGGGCGGCGTCGTCGGAATGCATGGTTCCCTATTCTGCCTGGCGGACGGCCCGGACACGGCATCGGTGACACGAGCCAGGCTCACCGGCGACGTCCCGCCCCCGGGTGGAGGAGTGGTTGAACAGCGCACAGCTCTGAGCGAATACCGGCACGAACCCCTGGTCAAGGCCGGACAGATGTGTTGTTCTGATGCAGGACTGATCGTCGACCGAGAGGAGATCACCATGGAGACCCTGTACACGGCGGAGGCCATCGCGACCGGGGGAGGCCGCAACGGCCACACCCGTACCGACGACGGCCGCGTCGACCTCGACCTGGCCGCCCCGAAGGCCATGGGCGGATCCGGCGAGGGCGCCAACCCGGAGCAGCTCTTCGCCGCCGGCTACGCGGCCTGCTTCCACGGCGCGCTGCAGCTGGTCGCCAGCCAGGAGAACGCCGAGCTGGGCGACTCCTCCGTGGGGGCCAAGGTCGGCATCGGCAAGCTGCCCGAGGGCGGCTTCGGTCTGGAGGTCACCCTCGAGGTGGTCGTGCCGGACTTGCCCCAGGATGAGGCGCAGAAGCTGGCCGACAAGGCCCACGAGGTGTGCCCCTACTCCAACGCCACCCGCGGCAACATCGAGGTCAAGGTCGTCGTGACCGACGACTGATCGATCCGCGAGGAGAAGCGCCCGCGCTTCCGCCGCACGTGCCACGGCCCGTCTCCCTGATCAGGGAGACGGGCCGTTGTCGTCTCAGCGGCAGGCCATCGGCGCCTCTCAGCCGAGCCCCGCTTCAGCCGAACCCTGCCTCAGCCGAACCGCAGCTCGTGGCGCCCCGCCCCGAGCACGGCCGGCTCAGACTGCGGGAACGTGGAGGAGAGGTCGACGTCGGCCGCGACCCCCTCCGGGAGCTCCACCGTCAGCACCAGCGCCTCGCCGTCACGCCGCCACGCCACCGAGACCAGCCCGTGGGGCGTCTGCTGGGTGGTCTCGGCCCAGGTGATCTCCTCGGCGAAGACCCCGACGGGAGGCTGCGGGGCCACCCGCACCCGCGCATAGCCCGGCGCCGCCGGAGCCAGACCGCCGACCACACGGTGCATCCAGGCGGCCACCGACCCCAGCGCGTAGTGGTTGAAGCTGGTCATCTCCCCGGGGTTGATCGACCCGTCCGGCAGCATGGAGTCCCAGCGCTCCCAGATGGTGGTGGCCCCCATCGTCACCGGGTACAGCCAGGACGGGCAGCCGGTCTCCAGCAGCAGCCCGTAGGCCTCCTCCGTGTGCCCGGTGCGGCTCAGCGCCTCGGTGATGTACGGGGTCCCGGCGAAGCCGGTGGACACCCGGAACTCCGCCTGGCGCACCAGCTCAGCCAGGCGCTCGCCGGCGGCGGCACGCCGTGTCCCGTCCAGCAGGTCGAAGACGATCGCCAGGGTGTAGACGGTGGTGGAGTCCGAGCGGATCCGCCCCTCGGCGTCCACATAGTGCTCCAGGAATGCGGCCTGGACCCGGTCGGCCAGCGCGCGGAAGGTGGCGGCGTCATCGTCGCGGCCCAGGATCTGCGCGCTCTCGGCGACCATGCGGGCGGTGCGCACCACACAGGCTGTGGCCACCACTGCACGGTCGGCCTTGGCGTTCCAGGGCTCGTGGGGTGAGGCGTCCGGGTCCAGCCAGTCGCCGAACTGGAAGTCCTGATCCCACAGCCCGGTCGGCGAGAGCCGGGACTCCACGCGGCGCAGATGCGCGGTCATCGAATCGTACTGGGCGGCCAGGACGTCGGCCTCCCCGGTGGCCTCCCACAGCGCCCACGGGACCCACACGGCGGCATCGGACCAGATGGCGGCCGACTCCACCGGCTGGAACTCCTCCGGCATGTCCTGGTACTTCAAGGCATCCGGCACCACATAGGGCACGAACCCGTCAGCGGCCCGCTGTTCCGCATCCAGGTCCCGCAGCCAGTCGGCCAGGAAGCCGTGCACGTCGTACAGATGCGCCGCCGCCGGGGCGAACACGGCGATGTCACCGGTCCAGCCCAGCCGCTCGTCGCGCTGCGGGCAGTCGGTGGGCACGTCCAGGAAGTTCCCGCGCAGCCCCCACACGACGTTCTCGTGCAACCGGTTCACCAGGTCATGCGAGGAACGGAACGTCCCGGTGCGCGGCATCTCGGAATGCACGACGACGGCGGTCAGCGCGTCCGCGGTCAGCTCGCCGGGGTAGCCGGTCACCTCGGCGTAGCGGAACCCGTGGAACGTGAACGTGGGTTCGAAGGTGTCCCGTCCGCCGGAGAGGACGAACCGGTCGGTGGCGTCGGCGTGGCGCAGCGGACGGGTGCCCAGCTCGTCGTGCTCCAGCACCTCGGCGTGCCGCACGGTGATCGTCTCGCCCGGCGCCCCGGAGGCGGTCATCCGGATCCAGCCCACCAGGTTCTGCCCGAAGTCCACCAGGGTCTTCCCCGAGGGGGAGGTCCAGATCCGCTGCGGGGCGATCTCCTGCTGGCGGCGCACCGGGGGGCCCAGCGGCTCCATCAGCTCGGCATCGACCTCCAGGGTGCGCACCGGCACCTGGTCGGTGTCCTGTCCCCGCTGGCGCGCGTCGATGGTCTGGCCGTCGTAGAGGTCGTCGGAGAGGATCTCCGACCCGGAGGCCGTCCAGGACGTATCCGTGCGGATCGACTGCACGTGGCCGTCGTCGTACTCCACGTCCAGCTGCATGATCAGGCCCCGGTGCTCCCCGTAGAGCCGCCGACGCTCCTGCCAGCCCAGCTGCCCCAGGTACCAGCCGTTGCCCACGGTGGCGGTGAGCACGTGCTCGTCGTCGGAGGAGTCGGCCCTCAGCTGAGGGGTGATGTCATAGGTCTGGTAGCGCAGACGCCACTCGTAGCTGGACCAGCCGGGGGCCAGCACGTCCTCGCTGACCGGGACCTCGTCGAGCTGGGCCTCGTAGACGCCCAGGGCGGAGGCGCGCAGCGTGGCGCGGGCGACGCCTCCGTGTCCGGTGTCCAGCGTGAAGGCACGGCGGAACCGAGGGGCGGTGTCCACGGGCCGGGCCGGGGTGATGGCCTCGGCGGTGAGCGGGGGGAGCGCAGCGGCGCGGCCGGCAGGGTCGGTGGCGAGGTGCTGGGTCATGGCGTCCTTCTGTCGGGGTCGTAGGGTCATGAGGTGCGGGAAGCTGTCGGTCGAGGGTGCGCCGTCGTGTCCTTCTCGGACTGCAGGACCTTCGGGCGGCGCGCCACCCAGAGGAAGCCGATGAGCCCGGCCACCAGGATCACCCCGGCGAGGAACAGGAACATCAGCTCGGCGCTGCGGTCCAGGATCGCCGGGGTGACGAGCCCGACGCCGGCGGCGACGGCACGGGCGAACGCGATGGACACACCCTGGGCGGTGCTGCGGTGCGCGGTGGGGATCAGCTCCTGGGACCAGACCTTGAACATGGGTTCGCCGGAGACGATGCCGGAGATTCCGTAGACCACGCCGAACAGTACGAGCGCGACGATGGAGATCCCCACCACGGCGGGAACCAGGCAGGCGATGACCGCCGCGACGGTGCCGAGCACGAAGCCGAGCATCCGGTATCGGGTGTCCACGATGCGCATCAGGAACAGTGAGGCGGCGATGCTGCAGCCCAGTCCCACCAGGCTCATGGCCGAGGCCGTGGAGACGTCGGCCCCGGCCACATTGACGTACATGTAGGTGGAGAACTGCCCATTGGTGTTGGCGGCGATGTTGGTGATCGCGTAGAAGAGGGCGACCCCGGCCAGGGCGGGCAGCCAGCGGCGGGAGAACAGGTCCTTGAGGCTGGCCCGATCCACGGCGCCGGTGTCCACGTCGACCTGACGTTGCGCCCAGAGGGGAGATTCCGGCAGGCGCATGCGCAGCGCCAGCACCACGAGCGCGACCACGAGCAGATGGCCGTACATGATGCGTGCCCCGGTGGCTCCCATGCCGCCGACGATGATGCCGAAGACGTTGACCACCGGGATCGCGATCATCCACAGCACGTGGGAGAACGCCACCATCTTGCCCTCGTCGTTCTCCGGCGCGGCCTCGGCGATCATCGCCAACGACGGCGGAAGGTCGGCGCCGGAGGCGAAGCCGAGCAGAAGGATGCCCAGGTACAGCGCGCCGACGCCGGGTGCGGCCACCAGGATGAGCGCGCCCACGGCGTAGAGGACCATGGTGACGGTGAAGACGCGGCGGCGTCCGAAGCGGTCTGAGAGATTGCCGCCGATCAGGGCGCCGAGGCCGATCATGACCATCAGCAGTGCGGAGAGCTGGCCGAACTGGCCGGAGGTGATGCCGAGCTCGTCCTGGTAGAGCACCAGCGCGGTTCCGGTGGTGACGATCGCGCCGGCGTCGAGATACGAGGCCATGCCGGCGACGCCGGCGGTCCACCACGCGCGACGACGTGCCGACGTCAGGGGGGTCAGTGCCATGGGTGCTCCTGCGGACGAGGGGATGACAGTCGATGCCGCCCGGTGAGGTGCATCACGTGGGCGTGGTCACTCAGCGTAGACAGTTGTAGAACGTTTTACAAGCAGTAAGTGAAACGATTCATGACGCGTGTCGGTGTGCCTCTCGGTCTGCCCAGGTCAGCGTGGGGGCGCGCTGGTGCCGCGGACCACCAGCTGGGGTGTGATGACTCGATGGGCAGGCTCGGCGCGGCCGTCCAGCCGCTGAAGGAGCAGCTCCGCGGCGATCCTCCCGGTGGTGGGTCCGTCCTGGTCCACCGTGCTCAGGGAGACCCGGCCGATGCTGGAGACGAAGGCGTTGTCGAAGCCCACCACGGAGAGGGCCTCCGGCACGTCGAGGCCGCGCTCCTCAGCGGCCCGCAGAGCGCCCAGTGCGCTGCCGTCGGCTCCGGCGAAGACCGCCGACGGCGGGGTAGGGGCGTCCAGTGCCTGGGCGGTGGCGCGGTGGCCTCCGGGCTCCGAGTAGTCCGTCTCGATCACCTGTGCAGAGAGGCCATGGCGCTCCATGGCCGCCAGGTATCCGTCCAGCCGCGGAGTCTGGGACAGCACCGACGGGCGTTTCAGCTCCCCGATCGGCGCCGTGATGTGCATGATCCGCCGGTGCCCGAGGGAGACGAGGTGATCGACCGCCAAGCCCGCGCCGAGGTGGTCGTCGGTGACCACCGAGTCATAGGTCAGGGAGGGTCCATGACGGGCGACCGTCACCAGGGGCACGCGGCGCCCGAGCTCCTCCAGCCACGCGGCCTCCATGCTGGGCGTGATGAGGATCAGGCCGTCCATCTGGCGGTCCAGCAGGGCCTCCACCGCGCGCTTCTGCCGGGCGGGATCCAGCCCTCCGGTGATGAGCACCTCCTGGAACGGGGTGGGCTCCAGATGGGTGGTGATCCCGTCGATGATCTCCCACTGGAACTGCGCGGCCACGTCCAGCAGCATCACCCCCACCGTGAAGGAGCGTCCGCGCATCGTGCGTGCGCCGGTGTGGGGACGGTAGCCGAGGGCCTCGACGGCGGCCTGGACCTTCGCCCGCATCTGGTCGCTCACGCCGTAGGCGTCACGGAGGACCTTGGAGACCGCTGCGGTGGAGACCCCGGCCTCGGCGGCGACGTCGGCGATGGTGACGCGCCGCCGTCGTGACGCCTCTCCGGTGCGCTCCTCGCGTGACCTCCCCATGGTCATGGGAGGCTACACGACCTGCTCAGGGTGCACTCCCCGCTGGGCAGATCGAGGCCGGACAGAATCAGGCCGGCGAGATCCAGGCCAGCGCGGAGGGCGGGCCCGGCTCGGAGATGCGCCGCGGTCCGGGGTGCCGCAGGCCAGGCCTGGATGTGCCGCAGGCCAGGCCTGGACGACCGGCCGGACCGGGCGCCTGTCCTCATGAGTTCCAGGATGACGGCTCACTGTGGGAATCAGGTGAGAGAGAGGGAGGCGGCCGGGGCTCTTGCGGCGTCGTTCCTCTCGGCTACAGTGGAGACCCCAGATGATTCAAATCTGAATGACCCCCGTGGCTGAGTGTCGGAGGTGCCAGGATGAGCAATGTGGAGCGCGCCCCGCAGGAGCGGGTCTGTGTCAACGGCCCCCAGGTCAACGGCCCCCAGGTCAACGGCCCCCAGGTGGGCGGCCCCCAGGTGGGCGGCACCGGGGGACTGCGCGACGGCGTCGCCGTGGCTGACTCCGGCGTCGAGATCCTTGAGCCGCGGGAGGTGCCGCTCGGAGGGCCGCGGGCCATGACTGTCCGCCGAACCCTGCCACAGCGTGCGCGCTCCCTGGTGGGGGCCTGGTGCTTCCTGGACTTCTACGGTCCTGACGACGTCTCCGCGTCCACGCCGATGCGGGTGCCCCGCCATCCGCACACCGGACTGGCCACCGTCTCCTGGCTGTTCTCCGGCCGCATCGACCACCTGGACTCCGCCGGACATTGGGCCACCGTCCGTCCCGGTGAGCTGGCCCTGATGAACGCAGGGAGCGGCATCAGCCACTCCGAGTACTCCACCGAGGACACCACTGTGCTGCATGGCGCGCAGCTGTGGTTCGCGTTCCCGCAGGACCACCGGTTCTCGGAGCCCTCACTGGCGGCGTACCGTCCTGAGACCGTCACCGGCCGGGGTTGGGAGGCGAAGGTCTTCCTCGGCGAGCTGCTCGGCAGCCGTTCGCCGGTGCCCACGCCTCTGCCGCTGACCGGCGCCGAGCTGCGCCTGGAACCCGGTGCGAGCCTGGAGCTCACGATCCCCGCAGATCACGAACACGGCCTGCTCCCGGTGTCCGGCCGGGTGCGCGTCGACGGCGCGGACGTTCCCGCCGACCATCTGGCCGTGGCCGACGTCGGACGCACCGCTCTGCGGATCGACGCCGGTGAGGAGCCCGTGGCGGCATTGCTGCTGGGCGGCCTGCCCTTGGGAGAGCGGATCGTGATGTGGTGGAACTTCGTGGGTCGCAGCCACGAGGACATCGCCGCCTACCGGGCCGCCTACCAGTCGGAGATGGGCTTCGAGCCTCCTCCTGCGGGTTCCCCGCTGCACCGGCACCTGCCGGAGGGTGAGCCGCTCGGAGCGCCGCTGTCCGGGGAGCTGCGGGACGCGCTCGCCGGGGAGACCTACGACGACGGCCGCCCCTTCCCGCAGTTCGGCGACTTCCCGCGGCACACCGAGCCGCCCCTGCCTGCCCCGGCTCTGCCGACCACTCGGATGAAGCCGCGGGGATGAGCCGACCCTCCGGCGTTGACCCCGGAGCGTTGGTCGGAATCCACGCACTGACGCGAGGTTAGCGATACGATCTCCGGGGTCAACGTGGGGCGGACGCCAGCGCCCGCGAGATCAGGACAGAATCTGTCCTCATCGCTCCATAGCGTGGGTGCATGATCACCACAGCGCCCCGGCCGGATGCCCCCGCGTCCGAGAGTCTGGAACCTCCGCCCCATCGGCAGGCTCGGGCCGCACGCCGCGAAGCCCGACGCCGTCGTCGGGTTCTCTCCCGCGAGGTCCGACTCCTCCGTGCTCGCGAGCTGGCCCTGCAGCGGCTTGAGGTCGAGCGTGCGGGTCATCGGTGGAGGATCGGAGGCTCCGGGGACTTCCGCTGGATCTGAGCTGGAGCTGAGGCGGCATGGACCGGGGCTGATCCGGATCCCCGCCAGGGGTAGGCCTTCCCGTCACCTCCTCCCGCCCGCAGGGACTGTCGTGCCAGACTGGCATCGTCGTCGACGGGAAGGGAGCACAGATGGTGCGGATCGGATACATCGTGGGCAGCTTCGCGGAGGACTCCGTGAACCGGAAGCTCGCCGAGGTCTTGGTGGACCAGGCCCCGGAGCGGGCAGAGCTCACCGAGATCGACATCCGCCCCCTGCCGCTCTATGACCGGCACCTCGACGACGACTTCCCGGCCGAGATGACCGTATTCAAGGAGCAGGCCTCCGCCTGCGATGGGCTGCTGCTGGTCAGTCCGGAGCACAACCAGAGCTTCCCCGCTCCGGTGAAGAACGCGATCGACATCCTCACCCGACCCCCGCGGCAGGGCGTGCTGCGCGGTAAGCCGATGGGCATCGCCGGTGCCTCGCCCAGCAGGTTCGGGACCATCAACTCGCAGACTCAGCTGCGCAGCTTCCTGCCGCTGCTCGGGGTCAAGCTCATGGGCACCCCGCTGATGGCCGTGCAGGTCACCGAGGACACCTTCGGCGACGCCGGCCCAGACGAGCAGCTCGCCACGCGCGCCGCCAAGTACATGGAGGCGCTCACCACCTGGGTGGAGCAGCACTCCTGAGCTCTCCCGGGAAGTCCGCGCCACGATGACTCCGCGGTTTAGGCCCTTCTGAGGGCTCCCAGCGCCGGATAAGGGCCCAAACCGCGGAGGCAACTCGGTCCGCGGAGGGAGCTCAGCGGCTGTGCGCCAGCAGCCCGCAGGCTTGGGCCGCGGTCTGCGTGATCAGCTCGGGCGCGCGCTCCAGCAGCTCCTGAAGCTCCGCGGCCCCGGGCGCGATGGAGAATGCCCCGGTCAGCCCCGCCTCCCGACATTCGGCGGCGGTCAGCTTCACGGTGCCGGCGATGACGACGACGGCGGCACCCGCCGGCGCGTTGCGGCGCACCGCCTCCACGACCTTCCCACCCAGTGACTGGGAGTCCAGGGAGCCTTCGCCGGTCAGCACGATGTCGGCTTCGGCCAGTGACTCGGCCAGACCCACGGCCTCGCCCACCATCTGCGAACCCGGCACCACCTCGGCCCCGAGCAGGCTCACCAGTCCCACGGGGATGCCGCCGGCGGCCCCGAACCCGGCGGCCTCCCGGTAGTCCTCGGCGGCAGCGCCGGTGTGGGCGGCGAGCACCCCGGCCAGGTGGGAGAGCCCGGCGTCGAGCGCGGCGACGTCGTCCTCATCCGCGCCCTTCTGCGGACCGAAGACGGCGGCGGCCCCGCGCTCACCGGTCAACGGATTGTCCACGTCCACGGCGATCCGCCACCGCACCTCGGCGGCGCGGGGATGCAGTCCGGAGACGTCCACGGCAGCGATCTCGGCCAGCCCCTGCCCGCCGGGCGCCACCGGGGCGCCTGCGTCGTCCAGGAACTCCACGCCCAGGGCGCGCAGCAGCCCGGTGCCTCCGTCGGTGCTGGCCGAGCCGCCGATGCACAGCAGGATCTCCTCCACCTGGGTGCCGCCGGGGGCGGAGTCCAGCAGGTGCTGCGCGATCAGCCCGACCCCGTAGGTGTCGGCCCGGCGTGGCTGCAGCGGCACATCGCTGACCTGCGGGAGACCGTTGCCCTGCGCCGCCTCCAGCACGGCGGTCCGCCCGTCGGCGGAACGGCCCACCAGGGCCGTGGCGGGACGCCCGATGGCGTCGAGGACCTCCAGCTGTTCAGCCTCCTGGCCCCAGACCGCCAGCAACGCCTCCAGGGTCCCCTCGCCGCCGTCGGCGAAGGGAAGCTCGGTGATCTGCGCCTGCGGGAACACCTCCCGAGCGCCGCGGGCCAGCGCGGCGGCAGCCTCGGCGGCGGTGGCGGAGCCTTTGAACGAGTCGGGGACGCAGACGACGTGAGGCATGCGAGTGACGTGTGTCATGAGCCGATCCTAGGACAACTGGTCGCGTCAGTTGCTTCCGTGACTCTGATGGGGATGCTCAGTTGAGTGAGTCGATCACTGCGTTCGTCACGTCTTGTGTCGTTGCGGATCCCCCGACGTCAGGAGTGAGAACTCCCCGTCGGCAGGTCTCCTCAATGCCGCGCTGGAGGCTCTTGGCGGCGTCGGGGAGACCCAGGTGATCCAACATCAGGGCTGCGGAGCCCAATGCGCCGATCGGATTGCAGAGTCCCTTACCCGCGATGTCAGGAGCTGAACCATGGACGGGCTCGAACATGCTGGGGAATCTACGCTCCGGATTGAGGTTCGCGCTGGCCGCGAGTCCCAGTGATCCGGCCAGCGCGCTCCCCAGATCCGAGAGGATGTCGGCATTGAGATTGGATGCGACCACGACGTCGAGGTCCTCCGGATGGAGGATGAACTTCGCTGACATCGCGTCCACGAGGACGCTCTCCGTCTCGACGTCGGGGTAGTCGGCGGTCACGCGCTCGAACACCTCGTCCCACAGCACCATCCCGTACTGCTGCGCATTGCTCTTGGTGACACTGGACAGCTTCCTGCGTGGACGAGTGCGAGCCAGGTCGAAGGCGAACCGGATGATGCGTTCGCATCCCACCTCGGTGAATACGGCAGACTGCGTGGCGACCTCGCCCTGGCCGGGGCGACCGTTGAAGTTTCGTCCCCCGAACCCTGCGTACTCGCCTTCGGAATTCTCCCTGACCACCACCCAGTCCAGCGGCGTGGTGTCTGCCTTGCGCAGCGGGCTTTCCACGCCGGGGAGGAAGGTGACCGGTCGGACGTTCGCCCACTGGTCGAAACCTTGGCAGAGACGCAGTCGCAGGCCCCAGAGACTGATGTGATCCGGCACGGTCGGCCATCCGACCGCCCCGAAGTAGATTGCGTCAGAGTCCGACACCTGGTCCGGTCCGTCCTCAGGCATCATGCGGCCATGCCGAGCGTAGTAGTCGCTTCCCCAGTCGAGCTCCCGCCAGGAGAACGAAAACTCGCCCTTGGATTCCCGAGCGAGCGTGTCGAGGACCGTGCGGCCGGCATCTACGACCTCCAATCCCACTCCGTCTGCGGGGATCGCGGAGATGTCGAAGGTTCGAGTGTCTGTGGTGGGTGTCGTCATGGTGGCTCCTGATGGGTCTGAGGTTAGTCCTGACCCCCAGTACACCCACGGCCCGCGCGACTGTCTAAGACGTGATCGCGATCAGATTCATAGGCCTGTCTTATGTGTCGTTGTCCGAGTACTCCGCGGCGAGGGCCAGGAAGGAGCGCGCTCCAGGGGTGAGGTCCTGGGACCGGTGGACGGCCGCCACGTCCAGGTGCGCGGCCGGGGCGATGCCCCGAACCCGACACCCGGCGGCGAGTGCGAGGTCCTTCCACGATTCGGGCATCACAGAGTGGCCGAGCCCGGCGAGGATAAACGGCAGGAGAGAGGTGCGGTGCGTGACTTCTGCGACGACGCGCAGGCTGTTGCCGGTCAAGTCCGGTGGAGTGGTGTATGAGCCGTGATCCTTCGATCCTGTGATTCTGGGTCAGGCTGCCAGGGGCTCCA
>NZ_JBQYEY010000011.1:4095-127386 GCF_052656005.1 Nesterenkonia sp. K-15-9-6 | reverse complement strand
AACGCATCATCAGCCATCAGCTCATCGAAGAGCCGCTGCGCCTCGGTCTCCTCCAGCTGTGCGAGCTGCTCCACCAGATCACGAGTCCCCGGCCGATACTGATCCAAGCTGTGCGCCGACCCGGCCGCCTCGACCTCATCATCAACCTCGTCGTCGTCAGCCTCAGCCTCGTCGGCCTCGTCGGCCTCGTCGTCAGCGTCGGCCTCATCCTCGGCCTCAGGTTCCGGCTCCGGCTCCGGCTCCGGCTCCGGGGTCAGCTCATCCACACGCTGCTGGATCGCGTCATGGTCCAGCAGACCATCCTCATCCAGGAACGCATCATCAGCCATCAGCTCATCGAAGAGCCGCTGCGCCTCGGTCTCCTCCAGCTGTGCGAGCTGCTCCACCAGATCACGAGTCCCCGGCCGATACTGATCCAAGCTGTGCGCCGACCCGGCCGCTTCAGCCTCATCATCAACCTCGTCGTCGTCAGCCTCAGCCTCGTCAGCGTCGTCATCAGCGTCGTCGTCAGCGTCGGCCTCATCCTCGGCCTCCGGCTCCGGGGTCAGCTCATCCACACGCTGCTGGATCGCGTCATGGTCCAGCAGACCATCCTCATCCAGGAACGCATCATCAGCCATCAGCTCATCGAAGAGCCGCTGCGCCTCGGTCTCCTCCAGCTGTGCGAGCTGCTCCACCAGGCCTCGCGTGCCGGGAAGATAGTCATCCAGGGAACCCTGCGAGCCCTCCTCCTCAGCGTCCGGGGCCTCAGCCTCATCCTCGGCGGCCGGGTCGGCGGCCGGCTCGGAGTCGGGCTCGGCTTCAGGCTTCTCTGCCGGCTTGTCGGCGACGTTCGCCTGCTCCGGGGCGGGCTCCTCCGCCGGACCAGGGTCGGGTTCGCCCGCCGGCTCGGCCTCGGGCAGACGGGCCTGCAGCGCCGCGTGGTCCAGCACGCCGTCGTCGTCGAGGACATCAGGGTCGGCCAGGAGCTGCTGGAAGAGAGCCTCCGGGCTCAGTCCTTCCTGGGCGGCCAGCTGTTCCACCAGCCCGCGGGTCCCGGGCAGGTAGTCGTCCAGGCTGTGGGAGGACGTCTCGGCATCCCCACCAGACTCTGCCGCCTCCTCGGATGCGGGGGCCTCGGCAGGCGCCTCGGCGTCGGCGCCACCCACGCTCTGGGCGGAGCCGGCCCCGAAGAAGAGGTACTCGCCGTAGGCCCAGCCGGTCTGGCCCGCCACGGTGAGCTCGTACCAGCCGTCCTCGGGTCCGGAGAGGACCTGCATCGGGAAGCCGGGGTCCAGCACGCGGAGGACCTCGTGGCTCATGCCGGGCCCGCCACGCAGGTTCAGCCAAGTCGTGGCCTCGGCCGCGGCCGGCTTCAGGTACCTCGGCCCCACGTAGAGCGTCTCACCGTCGTGGTCGATCGCGGCCCAGCCCTGCTCCTCGCCGGTGACCTGCACGAGCTCATCGGGCTCGAGCACGAAGGCCACCTCGGCATCCATGGAGGGACCCGTGCGGGCGTTGAGGAAGGTCGTCGGCTGGTGGAGGCCCGGCTCTGGCGCCGAGGCGACCTCGCCGTCGCCGGTTGTCGGGGCGTTCGACGCCGGCACGGCAGCCGTCGTCACAGGGGCCGGGGTCGCAGCGTCGGCGGAGACGTCGACACCGTCGAGCAGCTCGGCCAGGCTCATGGTCGAGGCCAGCGAGCCATGACCAGGGGCCCCCGGCACGGTCGGCGGGGCGGGCGACGTCGCGGCATGGGCGACGCCTGTCTGCAGCGGCAGGGTCAGGCCGACGGCGAGCGAGCCGGCGACGGCCGTCGAGATCTTCTTCGGCACAGCGGATTCCTCACTAGACGTTCACAGGGAACGGTCCCCTCAAGACGATGCGCACACAGCGTGGTCAGCCGATCTCGGGTCTTGTCCGGTGATGGGAGCACCGGACCCGAGCGGGCCTCTCAGCGCCGTGCGGGGATGCTGGTCACAGTCGTCCGTCAGGCTGGCAGGCGACCTGGCCGTCAATGCGGGTTCGGTCCGTTCACGATGGGAAGCGTCCGGGACCGGTCCTGCGCCAGGTCGGCACCACTGTAACCTCAGCCGAACAGGCGAGAGCAAGGAGTTCTTGTGCAAGCTTCGACCTCAGGTTCAACCCTGGCGGCGCGCCTGTGAGGTTTCTTCCGGGGGTGAGCGAGGCCCCGAAACCGCAGTCCTCCGAGGTCAGCTCGGTGAGGCACGCCGCCGTTCCGAGCGGCCGGTCTGCGGAGTCGCGATCCGGCTCGACGCTGTTCCCGGCACCGGGAGGGATGCGCCGGGAGCGAGGATGGAGGGCAGTGCGGGAGTCGAATGCCACTACCGCAGGACAATCGTCGAAGTCGCCGCACTGCCCTCGGCTCCCTACTATTCCACTCCGGCCCTGCTCGACGGGAGCCTGACCGGGGACTGAAGCGACATCGTAATCAGAACGTGACACACCGTGGACGACCCTGACACGCCCCGCCGGCAGGTTCCCGACGGCGCCCCTGAGCCCACCCGCCCACCCAGCACAGGCCCCCGGACAGAAAATCCCAGGAGACTCCCAGGAAGTGTCCATTGACCTTTCAAGGTCGCTCCTTAGTGTGGAGGCACCTCTTCAAGGTGCGAGTGATTCAGCAGACCCCGTGTCAGGCAGCAGCGTCCCCCCTCTGCGCTTCTGACACGGGGTCTGCGTCTGTCTACTCCCGGGCGAACACACCAGGCCACGCACCACCTGCCCTGCCGCAGGGCCAGCTGCACCCCAGGGCCACCCCGTAGACTGGTCCTATGGCTGACAATGCCCCGACAGCACCGGTCCGTGTGGACGCCTGGCTGTGGTCGGTGCGGATCTTCAAGACGCGCTCGGCGGCCACCACCGCCTGCCGCGCCGGACACGTGAAGATCGACGGCGACCCGGTGAAGGCCTCCGTGAAGGTCACACCCGGCACGGTGGTGCGAGTGCGCCGCCCCGGACACGAGCTGGTCCTGGAGGTCGTGCACACCCCCGCCAAGCGCGTGGGTGCCCCCGTGGCCCAGAAGGCCTACCGAGACCACTCGGAGGAGCGGATCCGGCCCCGCGACGTCGGACTGCCCGTCCGCGAACGGGGCACCGGGCGTCCCACCAAACGTGAGCGCCGCCAGCTGGAGCGCCTGCGCGGCCACTGACGGCCCCTCCTCCTACGTCGGCTCGCTGCGCACCGGCCCGCATGGCGATCACCGATGCCCCACCCTGAGACAATGGCCCCGCACAACACCTCACACATCCCCGCACGACACCCCAGCCCGCCGGCTGCCCGCCGGCGCCCCCGATCCCGTGGAAAGGCCCCCTGATGCCCCAGTCCCCCGACGCCGACGTCGTCCGCACCCCTCTCGACCTGGGTCCTATGGACTCCCTGGAGGAGGGCGAGGTCATGCGTGTCGACGCCGAAGATTCAGGATATGAGGCAGACATCGCGGTGGTGCACGCCGAGGACGGAGGCTTCTATGCCCTGGACGACGAGTGCAGCCACGAGTCGGTATCACTCTCCGACGGATTCGTGGAGGACTGCACGCTGGAGTGTCCCATGCACGCCTCCGCATTCTGCCTGCGCACCGGTACCCCCGAGACCCCTCCGGCGATGACCCCGGTCCGGACCCACTTGGTGACCATCGAGGGCGGCCACATCATGCTTCACCCCGGCACTCCTCGCCCGGAAGCCGCAGAGGGCTGAGTCCCTGGTGTGCGGGAGATCACCGCACCCGACAGCATCCCAGCTTCACGCCCCTGACCTGGTGCGATGCACTGTGACGCAGCCTGTGCCAGCGAAGTTCACCCACCGGTCACCTACTCCCAGGAAACTCCCAGGGATTATCGGGGGAACCATCAAGGTGGCTTCCTAGAGTAGGAATCACCTCATCAAGGTGCGAGTGATTCGAGAACCCCGAGCTGACCGCTCATATGCGTCCCCCCTCACGCTGGTCAGCTCGGGGTTCTCTCTTGCTCGCAGGGCTTCAGCATCGCCGCGCTGCCCCACTCCACACGGCACACCGCCGTCGACCTCAGGGCGTGGCGCGACGGATCAGCCAATAGTCCACCAAGGCCAGCGCCACCACCGGCGTCACCAGCCATCCGGCGATGCGCCAGGGAGTCTGCTCGGTCATCCACTGCCACACGGTCGGCCAGGCGTCGGCCTGCCAGAGCAGCATCGCCGCGACGGCCAGCACCGCCACGAGACCGATGATGACCGTCCATGTCACGGTCACGGAGAACCGCTTATAGAGCATCGCCGCGCCGAAGCCGGCCAGCATCACGAGCATGCTCGCCGTGGTCGCCATCGCCCCCAGGGCGATGAACCCGTCCGTCAGCAGATACGGCAGCGCGAACACGTAGACATGGGCACCGAACCCGTCCGTGGCCTCCTCCAGGGCGGCCCCGCCGGCTGCGGCGACCCCATAGCCCAGGGAGACGGCGAGGAACGCCAGGAGCGCCCCGATCAGGTACACGCGGCGGCTGTAGCTCAGCGCCAGGGCGAACGGGAACGTATGAGTGCCCGAATAGGCCGCCATGAACACCAGGCACCACAGCACGGCCTGCGCGGCGCCGGTATAGATGGGCTCCTCGACCGGCACCCGGTCGTCCACAAGTGCGGAGATCCACAGTCCGATGCCCACGGCCAGGCCCCAGGAGGCCGCCAGCACGATGGCCGGCACCCAGATCAGCTGCGGCACCACGAACTGCAGCCGGAAGGCCGGGAGAATTCGGGCGTAGCTGGAGTGCCCGGACTTCTGATGCTCGCGCGCGTCAGCGTCGCGTCGACCGGCCTGCTGCGCCGTCGTCGTCGTCGGGGACATGCGGTGCTCCTTCGCTCCGTCCATGGTCTCTGGTTCGGTGGCCTGCTGCATCGTCGACCTCATCGGGCCCCCTCCTTCTGCTCACGGGCCGTCAGTCGGACCACCAGCTGCTGCAGGGACACCGGCACGATGTCGATGTCCAGCTCCTCCACCCGGCGACGCTCTCCGTCATCGAGCGCTCCCAGGACGGTGGCCCGGGCCATGCGGCCCATCGTCTCCTCGTGGAGGACCTCTCGTCCGGCGGCGATCTCCGCGACGGCGTCGGCGCGCCCCACCAGCGTCACGGCCCGGTCCCGAAGCTGCTCGACGGGCTCGTCGAGGATGATGCGGCCGCGGTCGATGAGCACCACGTTCTCGATGAGATGGGCGATCTCGTCGATCAGATGCGAGGACAGCACGATCGTGCGGGGATGCTGAGCGTAGTCCTCGAGCAGGCGGTCATAGAAGAGCTGGCGCGCCACGGCGTCGAGCCCCATGTAGGGCTCGTCGAAGAACGTGACCTCCGCCCTGCTGGCGATCCCGATGATGACCCCCACGGCGGAACGCTGCCCGCGGGACATCTTCTTGATCCGGGTCTTCTCCGGCACCCGAAATTCCTCGGCCAGTCGGTCGCAGAGCTCCTGGTCCCAGTTCGGGAACGCCATCGCGGCCGCCCGGAAGGCGTGGTGGGCCTTGGCGTCGTCGAAGTACTGCTGCTCCTCCCGGACGAAGCAGATGTTCGGCAGCACCTGCTCGTTCTCCTGCGGCCGGTGGCCGAGCACGCGGATCTCGCCCTCGCTGGGCCAGTCCTGCGCGGTGATGACGGACATCAGCGAGGTCTTGCCGGCCCCGTTGCGGCCCAGCAGCCCGTGGATCATGTCCTTCTCGAAGCTGACGGACACCTGATCCAGTGCCGTCGTGCTCCGATAGCGCCGCGTGACTCCGCGGACGTCGATGGCGGTGCCCATGGGGCGCCTCCTCTCCTGTGGTGACCGTCAGCGAGATCCGCGGCTGCGGATCATCTCCAGGACGGTCTCGGTGGTCAGCCCGATCGCCCGGGCCTCGATGAGCAGGGGTTCGAGGTAGTTCTCGGCGAACTGCTGCCGACGTTCCGCCCGGAGGACCTCGCGGGCCCCCTCGGCGACGAACATGCCCAGACCCCGTCGCTTGACGAGGATTCCGCGGTCCACCAGGAGGTTGATCCCCTTGGCGGCGGTGGCGGGGTTGATGCGGTGGAACGTCGCGAGCTCATTGGCCGACGGCGCCCGCTCCCCTTCGGAGAGCGTGCCGTCCAGCACAGACGCCTCGATCTGCTCGGCGATCTGCACGAAGAGTGCGCGACCTTCTTCCACTGCCTCACCTTCCTTCAGGAGCCCGCCCAGCATAGTCCAGTCCACTACCTCTGTGGTTCATTACTGCACTAATGAACCACAGAGGCTCGAGTCCCGTCAAGGGCACGAGGACCGGCGCGGGCGCGGGCGACAAGAGGGACGGGCTCGCAGACGGGTACGTGACCTGCGTCCTGGGCAGGGGCAGGCAGACTGCATAGGATGAGGCCATGAACGGTGACTCTGTGGAATGCTGGCTGACCGATATGGACGGCGTGCTCGTCCGTGAGCACGAGGCCCTTCCGG
The DNA here is from genome assembly GCF_052656005.1 of Nesterenkonia sp. K-15-9-6. Taxonomy (NCBI): domain Bacteria; kingdom Bacillati; phylum Actinomycetota; class Actinomycetes; order Micrococcales; family Micrococcaceae; genus Nesterenkonia; species Nesterenkonia sp. K-15-9-6. The sequence continues at coordinate 120,959 of NZ_JBQYEY010000011.1, read as the reverse complement.
GGGCGGCTGAGCTGCTGGAGCAGTGGCGCCGCCAGGACCTCCCCTACCTTGTGCTGACCAACAACTCGATCTTCACTGCGCGGGACCTCAGCGCCCGGCTGCGGCATTCGGGGCTGGTCGTCCCGGAGGACCGGATCTGGACCTCCGCCCTGGCCACCGCGACCTTCCTGGCCAACCAGATCTCGCCGGAGTCGAACGCCCAGGGCAGCTGCTACGTGGTCGGCGAAGCCGGACTCACCACGGCCCTGCACGAGGCCGGCTTCATCATGACCGAGACCAGCCCGGACTACGTGGTGGTGGGCGAGACCCGCAACTACAGCTTCGAGGCGATCACCAAGGCCGTGCGGCTCATCAACGACGGCGCCCGGTTCATCGTCACCAACCCGGACGCCACCGGCCCCAGCTCCGAGGGAGTCCTCCCGGCCACGGGCGCGATCGCCTCACTGATCACCAAGGCCACCGGGCGCGACCCCTACGTGGTGGGCAAGCCCAACCCGATGATGTTCCGCTCCGCCCTGAACCACCTGGGTGCCCACTCCATGCAGACGGCCATGATCGGCGACCGCATGGACACCGACATCGTCGCCGGCATGGAGGCCGGCATGCACACGATCCTGGTGCTCTCCGGCCTCTCCAGCCGGGCCGACATCGCCGACTTCCCGTTCCGGCCGAACCGGATCATCGACGGCGTGTTCGAGCTGCTGGAGGAGCCGCTCACCGGGGACGACGACGTCGACCCTCGCGGCTCCGCCTGAGCCGCCCCCTCCCCCGAGATCGAGTGGCCGAGAATCCCGGCATCTGACCCCGCGACACGGCGTGTCACCGGGTAGATGAGGGGATTCTCGGCCACTCGATGCGTGGGGGCGGGACGTCAGCGCCCGGCGTCGGCGGTCTCCGGCACCCGCGAGGAGTCCTGCTCCGCAGCGTCGGCGGAACCGCCGGCGCCGCTCCACTCGTCCACCTCCAGGACCTGACGCTCCAGCGCAGAGCCCTCGACGTCGACATCGGGCAGGATCCGATCCAGCCACCTCGGCAGCCACCAGGCGGCGGGGCCGGCCAGGTGCAGCAGGGCCGGCACCAGCACCAGCCGGACCACGAAGGCGTCCAGCAGCACACCGAGCGCCAGGGCGAGGCCGATCGAGGTGACCATAGGCTCGTCGGTGAAGATGAACCCGGCGAACACCGAGCCCATGATGAGCGCGGCGGCGGTGACCACGGAGCGGCCGGCATGGAGCCCCTTGCGCACCGCCAGCCGGGCGGAGTCCCCGTGGGCGTAGGCCTCTCGCATCCCTGAGCCGGTGAACAGCTGATAGTCCATGGCCAGCCCGAACAGGATCCCGACCATGATGATCGGCAGGAAGGTCAGGATCGGCCCGGGCTCGGTGATGCCGAACAGGTCCCCCAGCCAACCCCATTGGAAGACGGCGACGACGCCGCCCAGCCCGGCCGCGAAGGACCCGACGAAGCCCAGCGTGGCCACCACCGGCAGCAGGATGGACCGGAAGACCATGATCATCAGCAGCAGGGAGAGTCCGACGACGACCACCAGGTACAGGGGCAGGGCGTCGGCGATGACCTCGGAGATGTCGATGTTCGCCGCCGTCATGCCGGCCACGGAGAGTTCGACGCCGTCGACGGCCTCACCGGTCAGGGCCTCGGGGCCACGCAGGTCGTGGACCAGCTGCTCCACGGACTCGGAGGCCGGCCCCTCGTCGGGGATGAGCTGGAGGACGGCGACGTCGTGGTCCTCGTTCAGCGCGGCGGGCACCACGGCGGCGACGTCGTCACGGGCGTCGAGCTCCTGGGCGACGCTGACCTGCAGGTCCTGGGCCTCCGATTCGCTGAGCCCCTCGGGGAGGTCCGCCACCAGCAGCAGCGGTCCGTTCTGCCCTGCGCCGAAGGCCTCCTCAGTGGCCTGGTAAGCCTGGTATGACGTGGAGTCCGCCGGGTCCGAGCTGGCGTCGGGCAGACCCAGGCGCAGCGAGAAGGTGGGGATGGCCAGCACGCAGAGCCCGATGATCGCCAGTGCGGCGAGCCCCAGGGCACGCGGAGTCTTCATCGGCTCGGTGATGCGACGGCCCTTCCGCAGGCCGATGTAGCGGCGTTCCCGGCGGGCGAGGATGCGGCGCCCGGCCAGCGACAGGGTCGCCGGGGTCATGGTCACGGCCATCAGGACGGCGATGAACACGCAGGCGGCGGCGATGGAGCCCATCAGCCCGAGGAATCCGATGCCGGTGACATTGAGCGCCAGCAGGGCGATGATCACCGTGGCCCCGGCGAAGACGACGGCGTTGCCCGCAGTGCCGTTGGCCAGCGCGATGGAGTCGCGCAGCTCCATGCCATCCTTCATCTGGGTGCGGTGACGGTGCAGGATGAACAGGGCGTAGTCGATGCCGACGGCGAGACCGAGCATGAGCCCGAGGATGGGGGTCACGCTCATCATGTCCACGAAGCCGGACAGGGACATGGCTCCGGCCACTCCGATCCCCACCCCGACCAGGGCGTTGAGCAGTGGCAGCCCGGCACCGATGAGGGTGCCGAGCATGACCAGCAGCACGGCGGCGGCGATCATCAGTCCGATCGCCTCGGCGGTGCTGAACAGGTGAGGCATCTCGAAGTTCAGCTCGCTGGAGGGCAGGATCTCGACACCGTCGATGTGCGATTCGGCGAGCGTGTCCGAGACCAGGGTGAGGCTGTCGGTGCCGACGGCCTGCAGCTCCTCCGGGAAGGTGACGGTCAGGATGGCGACGTCGTCGTCGGATGAGACGGTCTGCACCGCCTCAGTCAGCTCGAGCATCTGCTCGCCGCGCTCCAGCTCGGCCTCCCCGTCGGCGAGCTCGGCCTCTCCGGAGGCGATCTCCTCGCGGGCGTCGTCCAGCTCGGCGCGGGTGTCGTCGAGCTGGGTCTGCTGGGCGTCCAGCTGGGCCTGCTGGGCGTCGAGCTCCTCCTGGGCGGCCTCGTAGTAGCCGCCGGCCTGGGCCTCGGCGACGGCGGCGTCCAGCTGCTCCTGGGCATCGTCGAGCTGATCCTGACCGGCGTCGAGCTGCTCCTCTCCCGACTCCAGCTCCTCCGTGCCGGAGTCGAGCTCCTCACGACCGGCGTCGAGCTCCTCCCGGGCGTCCCGGAGCTCCGCCTCACCGTCGGCGCGCTCAGCGGCGGCCACGAAGGGATCGGTGACGCCGTCCACCGGCTCGAGCGCCTCGAGCTCCTCGCTGAGTGCGGCGACCTCCTCGATCTGCTCGTCGGTGAACGGCGCGCCGTCCTCGGTCTGGAGCACGGCGATCGCGCTGCCGCCGCCGACGTCGGGGATCTCCTCGGCGAGCCGGTCGGCCACCCTGGTGGTCTCGAGGTCGGGGAGGGTGATCTGGTCGGTCAGCTGGCCGCCGAAGGACAGGAAGGAGGTCACGGCGATCGCCAGCACCGCGAACCAGGCGGCGATGACCGTCTTGGCGCGTCGGGCGGCGAAGAGACCGAGCCGGTGGAGGAGTCTTGCCATGGGTGGGTTCCGTCTCCGTGGAGGGGTGGGCAGGAGGGGACGACGTGGGTGACACGCGTCAGCACCTCCAGAATAAACGGAACGAGTCGTCTCATAAATGCCCAGAGGGCACAGAGAGGCCATCCGTGAGGAGAATCACAGCATGAGGGCGCAGACGACGGCTCCCGCCGATCCGCCGGGGTGCGGCTCAGTGGGCCCAAGCCCCGTCGAGGACGATGTCGACCAGCGAATGGGCCCACGAGTCCTGCGGGCGGCCGCTGGTGATGAGGCGCAGCACCAGCGGGCTCGCCAGTGCCGCGGCCGCCGCACTGGGCTCCAGATCAGCCCGCAGGCGCCCCGCGTCGCGCTCGGCCCGCAGGCGGTCCGCCACCGGGGACTCCTCCCAGATCTGCGACGCGGCCAGGAGGCTGTCCGTCTCCGCCCCTCCGGTGACCAGGGCTGAGATGAGGCTGCGCGCCATCGAGCGGTGTCCCTCGGTGAAGGTCTCGTCCAGGGTCTCGCTCACCCAGGCCAGCAGGTCGGCGCGCAGATCTCCGGTCTCGGGGACCGGAGAGAAGTCCAGACGCAGGTGCCCGGTCAGCACGGCTTCCAGCACGACGCCGGCTTTGTTGGTCCACCACCGATAGATGGTCTGCTTGCCCACGCCGGCCTCGGCGGCGATGCGCTCCACGGTGACGTCGTCGTATTCGTACTCCCCGCAGGTCAGCAGCCGGGCCGTGGCGGTGAGCACCGCCTGGTGGGACGCGGCGCTGCGGGGCCGGCCGCGGCGAGTCTCGGCGGAAACGGGGTCCTCTGTCACGCCCGTCATCGTATCGGGTGGCCAGTAGACTGGTGACCATGCCCGCCGACCCCTCGCGCCGCCGTTCCGGCCAGCCGCCCGAGCGGACCGTCCAGACCAGCCGCCTGTCCTGGTTCACCGTGATCGCGGGCTTCTGCATCGCGGCCACCGGCGCCTATTTCCTGTGGATCGGACACAGCGCCACGTGGCTGTCCGTGGTGCAGATCGCCGTCGGCATCTGGATGCTCTACGACGGCGGCCACCACCTGCTGCGGCGTCGTCGGCTCCTCGGCAGGGACGACTGACACGCTCCCATGGTCCAGTCCCACCCCGCCGAGGTCGTCGTCCCGCCGGCGGTGCACCGGCACCGGCTTCCCGCTCCTCCGCCCGGACAGCAGCCGCCCGAGGATGCGGCGATCCTGCTCTTCGCCCTCCTCGCCGCCGCCCGGCCCGATGCGCCGGCGGCCCTGCTCGACTCCAGCGACCACGCCCGCACCGCCGCGCCGGCGCGCAGCCGACGCAGCATCCTCGCGTTCTCCTGCGGCGAGCACGCCCTGGAGGTGCGGCATCGCGACGGCGTCACCGTGGAGCACCGGCCCGGATCCGCCCTGGCGCCCTGGCGACGGCACGACGGCGGTTTCTTCCGGTGGCTGCGCCAGGCCTGGCCGCACACGGGCGCGGCGACACACCCCGAGGACCTCGCAGAGGACCACCCTGACGACCCCCCGGAGCCGTTCCAGCTCGGATGGGTCGGCTGGTTGGGCTACGAACTGCGCCGAGAGGTCGGCTCCCCGGACCTGCAGCAGCAGGCTCCCCGCGCGGCGCGGCCCGCCGCCGACGACGCCCACCTCTTCCGCGCCACGCATGCGGTGGTGCTGGATCACGCCGCGGGCCAGGTGGAGGTGCAGTCCCTGGGCGAGGACCCGGCCTGGCTGCGCGAAGCGGCGCTGGCCTGGGACGAGGTGTTGGCCGCCGGGCCCGACTCCCCCGCATCGCAGCCGACGGCGCCGGAGGCTGAGCCCCCACAGATCCAGGAGCTGCGCGTCCGGGACGGCCGCGAGGACTACCTGGCGATGATCGCGCGGGCGCAGCGGGAGATCTACGAGGGCAACACCTACGAGGTGTGTCTGACCACGGCGGTGACCGCACGTGCCCCTGCGGATCAGCTGGACGCACTCTCCCTGTTCTGGCGGCTGCGGGCCGCCAACCGGGCGCCGTTCACCCAGCTGCTGCGGCTCTGCGGTGCGGGCGGTGCGGGCGGTGCGGGCGCGGTGGATGTCCTGTCCACCTCTCCGGAGCGCTACCTGAGCATCGACGTCGCCGGCACGGTGCGCTCGGAGCCCATCAAGGGCACCCGAGCCCGCAGCGCGGATCCCCAAGCCGACGAGCGGCTGCGCCAGGAGCTGGCCGCGCATCCGAAGGACCGGGCGGAGAACGTCATGATCACCGACCTGGTGCGCAATGATCTCTCCATCCACGCGGTGCCGGGGACGCTGCGCACGGAGCGTCTCTGTGCCGTGGAGTCCTATCCGACCGTCCATCAGATGGTCTCCACCGTCAGCGCGCGCATCAGCCCGGAGGTGCCGCGTGCCGACGTCGTCGCCGCGGCCTTCCCACCCGGGTCCATGACCGGCGCCCCGAAGATCTCCACCATGGACATCCTGCAGCGCCTGGAGACCGGGCCGCGGGGCCCCTACTCCGGTGTGGCAGGCTACTTCAGCACCACCGGGGCCGCGGACCTCTCGGTGCTGATCCGCACGCTGGTCATCGCCCCGGGGCGCCCGGAGGAGGATGAGGCGCTCCTGCACCTGGGGCTGGGAGGCGCGATCGTCGCAGACTCCGACCCGGCCGACGAGTGGGACGAGGTCGTCACGAAGTCTGCCGGAGTGCTGGGCGCCCTCGGAGTCGAGTTCCCCTCGCGGTGAGGGGCACGCGCGCCGCTCCCGCCCCCCGCAGATTCCTGCGCCCCGTGAAGATGGCAGGGGCTCAGGAATCTGGACGGGGCGAGCCCAACCGGAGGCGAGCCCAACCGGCGGCGGGCTCAGCGGCCGAGCCGGGCGTCGATCTTGGCGGCCTGAGCCGTCAGGACGTCCTCGAAGGTGGCGGCGTCCACGTTGACCGCGCTGATCATCAGCAGGTTGCGGCCCATATCGCGGGTGGCGGAGTACCCGTCCATCTCGACGACGTCGGAGCCGTTCTCCACGCCCATCTCCATGGTGAGCCCGCGGAATCCTGCGGCGGCGAACGCGGAGAAGTCGATGGTGTCGGCCCCGTCCTCCAGACGACGGCCCTCGCAGGCGTCGAGCACGTCATCCCAGAGGGGCTCGGTGTCCACGGCCTCCGCGTAGCTGAGCATCCACAGGTAGAGGCGCTCCTCCCCGGTCTCCGTCGCGCGGGAGGCCTGCCGGATCAGTCCGTCCTGGGGGTCCTGGCCCACCAGGCGCTCGTTGATCCCGTCCATCTGCCGGGTGCACTCCTCATCGCCGAAGCCGGTGACGTAGGTGTCCCCGGTGACGCCGATGTGCTGGTGGAAGTACTCTGCCCCGGACTCCTCCACGTAGGTGTCGGACTCGAAGGGAAGCTCGTCCTCCTCCAGCAGCAGCTCACGGAACTCATCCTCGCTGAGGGCATCCAGCCGGGCCGCGGCCTCGTCGTCGACGTCGCTCTCGCTCATCCCCGCGGAGGCGTCCTCTGCCGTATCCTCACCGTCGTCGTGCTCGGCATCCTCGGCGGAGGAGACGGCGGCATAGGTGTCCCGTGCTTCGGAACCCTCCCCGTCCGAGCCGCAGCCGGTGAGCCCGAGCACGGCCGCCAGGAGAGCCGAGGGCATGGCGATGCGCCGTGCACCGGCCGCCGACGTCGTCGGTGGCGTGCGATCTCGGATCATCGCCCCTCCATTGGTGGCCTCACCTGGATGAATGTCTGGTGTGCGAGCGCCTTCCAGCTTAGAGCATCTGCTCAGCTGAGCACGGACAGCCTCTGAGGGTACCTCATGTGTCGAGGCGCCCGTGAGGACACGTCACTGCAGGGCCGCGGTGAGGCGGAAGACATTGTCCAAGTAGCGCACGTGCCAGGGCCGCTGCCTCCAGTCCTCGAGGTGCAGCTCGCTGGAGATCGCCATGTAGGAGGCGAAGACCTCCTCCACCTCACGGACCTTCTGCTCGTCGACCACCATGAGGGTCACCTCCAGGTTCAGCGAGAAGGACCGCATGTCCATGTTGGAGGAGCCGATGACCATCACGTCGTCGTCGATGATCATGAACTTGGCGTGCAGCACATCCGGGTCCGGGTAGCGGAAGATCCGCACCCCGGCGTTGAGCAGCGCCTCATAGTAGGACTGCTGGGCGTGCTGAACGGTGAACTGGTCGGCCCTCTTGGAGACCAGCAGAATGACCTCGACGTCGCGGTGGGCGGCGTTGGTGACCGCGTAGAGCAGGGAGTCGTCCGGCACCAGATACGGGGTGCAGATCACCAGCCGTTCGGTGGCCTGGTAGATGAGATCGTTGAACAGCCGCAGGTTGTTCTCGTCGGGGAACCCCGGGCCGGAGGGCACCACCTGGGCCAGAGAACCCCCGACGGCGGCCTCGTCGGCCTCTGGGTCCACCAGCAGGTGCTCACCGAGGTTCTCTCCGGTCTCGGCATACCAGTCGGAGGCGAAGACGATGTCCAGACCCGTCACGGCGGGGCCGGCCATCACCGCGTTGAGCTCCACCCACTCCCGACCCATCCGTGCCGCGGACGGGCGCTGGTAATGGGGCTCGATGAGGTTGGTGGAGCCGGTGAGGGCGTGCTTGCCGTCGACGACGACGATCTTGCGGTGGTTCCGCAGGTCCAGTCGGGAGAACCGGCGGCGCAGCGGGCGGATGGGCAGCACGCGGTGCCACTCGATGCTGGACCGCTTCAGTCGGCGCTTCAGCCGCCGATATCCCTTCACCCGCAGGGTGCCCAGATGGTCATAGAGGAAGCGGACCTGCACGCCGCGGGCGGAGGCGCGTTCGAGGGCGTCCAGGACGGGGCCGGCGTACTCGGGATCGTCACCGACGATGTAGAACAGCACGTGCACATAGTCCTCGGCCTCGTCGATGGCCTGGACCATCCAGTCGAAGGAGGCCTTGTAGTCCGAGATCAGCTCGATCCGGTTGCCCTCCTGCAGCGGGAAGGCGCCGAGCTTCCTGTTCAGGGCCGCCGTGGCGCCGAGCTGCTCGTCCTTGTCCCGCAGCTGGTCGGAGAGGTCCATATGACTGGTGGCCTCCAGCAGGGCCGCGTTGATGCTGCGCTGGCGCTCCTGTCGGCGCGCCGAGAGCTTGTTGCGGCCGATCATCAGGAACAGGGGCAGGGCCACGACGGGGATGAAGAAGATCGCCAGCAGCCACGCCATGGCGGTGTTGGGGCGCCTGTTGTCCGGGATGATGCCGAGCACGGCCAGGCGCACACCGACCTCGAAGATGAGGATGATGAGCACGATCCATTGCGGCAGCCCCTCGATCCCCAGGCCGCTCAGTGGCCACAGCATCGCTCGTCCCGCCCTGTCTGTTGCGTCCCTCCGCCCTGATCAGGGCGCCGTCCAGCTCACCATCCTACGGTGTCAGATGTTCTCCTCCACCCGCCAGACCCCTATGCTGAGGGGCATGGCTGAGCACTTCCACGAGGACTCCGTCGCCGCCGTCGCCGTGCGGATCGACGTCGAGCACCCTGAAGGTCTGGTCTTCGACCCGCACCAGCCCCAGCTGCGGGTCACGGACCTGGGCGCCGTGCGCGGCGACGGCGTCTTCGAGACCATGTATGCGGAGGCCGGGCGGATCCGCAAGCTCGAGGCGCATCTGGAGCGTCTGGGCCGGTCGGCCGACATCCTGGACATCGGCATCCCGCCGGCGGCCAGCTGGCGGGCCGCCGTCGAGCTGGGCCTCGAGGAGTACCGCACCCGCGGCGCCCTGCCCGAGGAGCTGACCATCAAGCTGGTGGCCACCCGTGGCGTGGAGGGCGAACCCGCCTCTGACGATCCCGCCTTCGCCGGCACCTACTGGGCGCTGCTGACCCCGGTGACCGACGCGATGCGCGCCACCCGCGGGAAGCCGGTGGCGGTGACGCTGCTGGACCGCGGCTACGACTCGACGGCGGCGGAGCGCGCACCCTGGCTGCTGCTGGGAGCCAAGTCCCTCAGCTACGCGGTGAACATGGCCTCCCTGCGCTGGGCGAAGGACCACGGCTTCGACGACGTCATCTACACCACCTCCGACGGCCAGGTCCTGGAAGGCCCGACCTCCACGGTGCTGATCGTCACCCGCGGCGCGGACGGAGCCCGCCGCCTCATCACCCCGGTGCTGGAGACCGGGATCCTCCCCGGCACCACCCAGGGCGCGATCTTCGCCGCCGCCGAGAAGGCCGGTTGGGATCTCGGCTATGGGCCGCTGACGCCGCAGGACCTGCTCGACGCCGACCACGTCTTCCTGGCCTCCTCCGTCCGGCTGGTCTCGCCGATCGCCCGGCTCGACGACGCCGAGCTGGCCGTCGACGACGAGCTGACCGCGGAGCTGATCGACCTGCTGGCCGAGGACCTGCCGGTCAGCCACCCGCTGGACTGAACGCCGCAGCCGGTACGGCTGCGCTCCGTTCGGGCACGGCCAGCCCCAGGTGGTCTCGCAGCGTAGTGCCGATGTAGTCGGTGCGGAACCGTCCGCGACGCTGAAGCTCCGGGACCACATGGTCCACGAAGTCCTCGAGGCTCCCCGGCAGGGCCGGCGGCATGAGGTTGAAGCCGTCGGCGGCGCCCGAGTCCACCCAGTGTTCGATCTCATCGGCGATCGACTCCGGCGTGCCCACCATGGTGCAGTGCCCTCCCCCGGCGGCCAGCCGGCCCAGCAGCTGCCGGACAGTGGGCCGCTCGGTGGCGATGATCCGCAGGATCGTCGCGTAGCGACCCTGCGGCCCGGTGAACTCCTCCAACGGGGGCAGCTCCGGCACGGGCGCGTCGAGCTCCCAGTCCGAGGTGTCCTGGCCGACGAACACGCTGAGCTGGCGCAGCGAGGCCTCGGTGGGCAGCAGCGCATCCAATGCGGCCTGCTGGGCGCGGGCCTCCGCCATGGTGGAGCCCACATAGGTGACCAGTCCGGGCATGATCGCCGTGCCCTGGGGGTCGCGGCCTGCGGCGGCGAGCCGGCGTCGGATGTCAGTGCTGTACTCACGCGCGGCCTCGGCGTCATAGGCGACCGCGTAGATCGCCTCCGCATGGCGGGAGGCCAGGTCTCGGCCCTGGTCCGAAGCCCCAGCCTGGAAGAGCACCGGCCGACCCTGCGGCGGGCGAGGCACGTTCAGCGGGCCGGCCACCTGAAAGTGCTCACCCTGATGATCGATGGGCGTGATGAGGCCGCCGTCGGCGTATCGCCCGTCTCGATCGTGGAGCAGGGACTCCTGCGGCCAGGAGTCCCAGAGCCGAGTGACGGCGTCGATGAACTCCTCAGCCCGTCCGTAGCGTTCGGCATGAGCGGGCATGGACGGATAGGAGTGGTTCTGCGCCTCGGCGTCGAACATGGAGGTCACCACGTTCCAGCCGATGCGCCCGCCGCTGATGTGGTCCAGGCTGGCCAGCAGCCGGGCGGCGTGGAACGGGGTCCAGAAGGTCGAAGACACGGTGCTGACCAGCCCGATCCGCTCGGTGTGCTGACTCATCGCCGACAGCAGCGTCAGCGGCTCCAGGAACCACGTGGGCCCGTCCTCGACGGCGCCGATGCCCAGCGAGTGGCCGTCGGCGAAGAACACGGCGTCCAGCTTTCCGCGCTCGGCGAGGCGTGCCAGCTCGATGTAGTGCTCGACGTCGCCGAGCCGCTCCACCGCAGAGTCCGGTGCGCGCCAGGCGGCCTTGTGGTGCCCGACGCCGAAGAGGAACAGGTTCAGCTTGACCTCCGGTGCGACCGCTCCCATGCTCAGCCCTTCACCAGCCCGCCGTCGACGATCAGATTCTGCCCCGTCACCCCGCGCGACCACGGGGAGGCGAAGAACAGGGCGGCGTCAGCCAGCTGCTCCGGGATGGTGACCTTGCGCAGCGGGGTGCCCGCGGCGATGGCGTCGAAGACCTCCTCCGGAGTGGCGGCGGAGGCGTCGGTGGTGCGCAGCAGCCCACCGGAGACCATGTTGACGGTGATGCCGTCCGGGCCGAGGTCGTCGGCGAAGGTGCGGGTCAGCGAGAGCAGCGCAGCCTTGGCCGCGGTGTAGTCGTGGTACGGCACCACCGGGTGCTGGAAGAGGTTGGTGCCGATGGTGATGACCCTGCCCTGGCCGACCTCGCGCATCCCGGCGAGGGCCGCCTGGATGAGGTTCAGCGGGCCGGTCACCGAACCGGCGAACTGCGCCTCGAACTCCTCGGCGGTGATCTCGTGGGCCTTGGAGCGGGCATCGCCGGTGAAGGCGAAGTCCACCAGGGCGTTGTTCACCACCGTGGTCACCGGTCGTCCGAAGTGCTCGGCGGAGATGCTGATCAGGCGGCGGACCTGCTCGGCGTCGCGGACGTCGGCCTGCACGGCCAGCGCGTGATCGGGGTGGGCGGCGGCGATCTCGTCGGCGGCGGCCTGCGAGGAGTGGTAGTTGACCACGACCCGGGCGCCCTCGCGCAGGAAGGCGGCGGTCAGGGCCGCGCCCAGGCCGCGGGCGCCGCCGGTGACGACGACGATCTGTTCGGCCAGCGGCAACGCGCCGTCGAGGGGGTCAGCGGTGGATTCGGTGGAAGGTGCGGTGCTGGTGGTTGCGGTGTCGGTGCTCATGCGTGCCTCTCGGATCGAGGCGAAGGCGGCCCGCGGGCGATGTGCGATGCGCCCCGGTGGTCCCATCAGGTGCGCCGCCGTGCGACGCGTGGCCGCACATGCCGGACAATCCCTTCGCCAGTGCTAACTGGATCAGGTTCGACGGGTGTCATCTCAGCCGCAGAGTGCGGCACCCCGTGTCACGGACACCATCTCAGCACATGGCGGGCGTCACAGCCAGTCCGTGAGGGACGGATGACCGCGGATCCCTGTCTGTGACGCCTTCATCCGACCGCTCCAGACGCAGGAATTCCGACCTGGCACTCGCGGCGCATCCCGTGAGCTTCCAGACACCACCGTCCGGCATCGTCAGGTCCGGCGCGGAACGTTCCTCCAAGTCTTCTCACTCGCCAATCCATGCTGCTCATGCCGACCCCGCGGCCGTTGCCCACTCCAGCGGATTCGCCGTCCGCCCCAGCACGGTTCGTCACCGTCAGATCCAGGGTCTCGCCGACCTCGAGCGTGATCCAACAATCGGGCTCGCCTGCATTAGAGGGAGCACCATGCCGCAGCACGTTGGTGACGGCCTCCTGGATCAGGCGACCGAGGTCGTGCTGGAGGACGAGCCCCACGTTCGCGGAATCCCCACGCACCAACAGTTGCGGATGATGCCCGCCCTCACGCAGTTCATTCAGGCGCAGCTCGAGGACCTCGTCCAACCCCATCTGGATACCGGCGTACTCATCTCCCGGAATCTCCTGCCGCATCGACACCACCTGATGCAGATCTGAGATCGCCGAGCCCGCAGCCTCCGAAATCGCCCGCAGGGCCGTCTCGTGGCCCTGACAATTCTCGGCCAGTCCGGCCGCTTCGCTGCGCATCCGGATCATCGTCAGCTCATGACCCAACGAGTCGTGGAGTTCATGGGCGAGCGCGCGTCTCTCGGCCTCCCTGGCCGCCTCGAGGGCCGCCTCAACAGCAACAGCACGTTCCTCAGCATCCTGCTGCCGCTCATAGGTCCGCCGGAGCAGACCCCCGACCACATAGGCGCACCCGATGCACAGTGCCCACCACACCCACATTCCAAGGTCCGATCCACTTGACGCTCGGTCCCAGACGGACAGCGTCACCCAGGACAGGGCCAGCACCAGATAGGCGCGCCGGCACCATGGCCGGGCTGAGACAGCCATAATCCCTGCGAATGAGACCGCCAGGAGCGCCCCCTCCAAGGGAGCCCCCATAAGTCCGCTCATGGCCGCGCCTCCGAGTGCGACGACGGCACCGGCCTGCGGCGCGATCCACAGCGCGCAGAAACTCAATGCCCAGGCAATGTAGGCGATCAACGTACCCTGTGCCACTGGGGACTCCAGCACGAGGATCTGCAGCACCAGGGAGATGATCAGAGCCGACCCCACGGGAATCGTTACGGACAGCAGTGCGGACCGTGGGAGCTTCTGCACCATGCTGGGAACTGGGGTTCGCACCATGTGGTCAGGCTATAGGATCGTTCCATGATTCAAGTGCTGGTGGTGGACGATCATCCCGCCATGCGCGACGCACTCAGCATCTACGTGCGATCTGCCTCCGACATGGAGCTGGTCGGCGGCCACGCCACTGGTCAGGCTGCTCTCCACCGCGTCCGGGACGACGCGCCCGACGTCGTCCTACTCGACCTCCACCTCCCGGACCACGACGGCGTCGAGATCACTCGGATCATCGTCGACACCTACCCACGCACGCGGGTGCTGGCACTGTCAGCGCTCACATCCCCAACGACTGTCGCTCATGCGATTCTCGCGGGCGCCACCGGGTACCTCAGCAAGGGCGCGACAGCACGGGAGATAGTGGCTGGCATACGCCGTGTCCACGCAGACAGGCCCATCCTGGACTCCGCTATTGCCCCCCATCTGCTGGTCAGCCCGACAGCCTCCCCTGATGCTCTTCACCGAGCAGCAACGCGGATCCTCAGCCTGGTCCCAGAGGTCCCACCCCGGGAGTTGGAGACCTTGCAGCACCTCTCCACAGGTCTCAGCAATCATGAGATCGCGCAGGCCATGACGATTAGCGAAGCCGCAGTCAAAGGACATCTGAGCCGGCTGAATCGCAGACTTGACGCTCGAGACCGCGTGCAGCTGCTCATCCGTGCTACTCAGCTGGGTCTCGTCAGACCTCGGATGTAGCCAATGGTCACCAGTATCCGCTCTTCCGCCGGGCGACGGTCACAACTTCGTCGATCCTAGAGTCCAGCCCCTCACCTGGGGCTCTCAACTCATCCGGCCAAGAAGGGACGCATGAAGACTCTCGTATCGCTCGCTTCGATAGGCGCGCTGAGCGCAGGCATGTTCACACCTACGCAGGTGGACAACACGCCCCACACGCCGCCGCCATCGGACTTCCCAGAGTCAGACAAATCTGTGGCACTGGATGTATGGAACTCACCGACTGGACAGGCCAGGGTCTCACACAATCCGAATACCGAAAACTCCTCTGTCGAACCTTCCACCCCACAATCTTCGGGGATACAGGATGAGACCGAACTGGACGAACTCTCCGCAAACGACAGCCTCACTTTCACTGTCGTCGATACGGACGAATCTGAAGAGATTGGGTCCACGGTAGACACTGAGTTGCATCTCGCGTTGAACGACGGCCTTGGGTCCACTTTCAAGGTGACCAGTCACCCCGCAGGAATGGAATTCAACTCTGTCGTCAGCGGCTCCGACGAACCTACGGCACCGGCTTTGGACCTCGACATCACATCGGAGGCAGAGCTGATCGAGAACCCTGAAGGGTACCTTCTGGAAGCCGACGAAGGAACTGTCGCGGCGTTCACCAACATCACAGCAAGTGACGCCACGGGTGAAGAAGTCGAGGCCTGGTACACCTGAGAGGACGGGATCCTCTACCAGGAATTCAACCATGATCAGGTCAGCGATTACCCCGTCTCAGTCTCCTCAGGATGGAGCTACTCCTACACGTTCTCATACGGCAAGACGAAGTACCAGGCGTCCAGCCTGGTCCGCGGTTGCTTCAATTGCTATTTTCCTATTTCCGGCGCCCCTAGGAACTATCCCAGCAATGGTCAGCTCCTGCCGCTCCGCGTAGCCGTCATCGGAAACTTCGAATGCAGAATGGGAGTGACACAGCTGCCGGATGCGAACCACAGCTTCTTCTTCAACTTCCGAACCACAACGAACCACCTGTATGGCACGGGCCATACAGTGAACTTCAGTTTCGGAGACCGCAGCGTCTTGACGGTCTACGCATCTACTCCGTCCTGGGCTGCCTGGACTCACCCTGGGGCGAGGTCTCAGTGGTCAACTTTCGCATCGAACGTGCGAAACGGATAAAGAGGGACATGAAGCCATGGAACAGCCGAGCACACATGCAATGATCACGTGGCGCAGCGCCGCCTACCCCGCCGCCTTCGTCAGTGCGATCGGTGCTTTGTGGGCACTCGTGAGCCTCCTGACGGAGCTCGGCGCCACCTGGGGGGGGCTTCGCGGGGGCGATCGGCTGGGTACCGGTGCTCATCACCGCGCCGACGGTTGTCGCGGCCGCCGCCGGGGCAGCGTCATCACTATTGCTTACCCCCGCCCTGCGGGCAGCGGCTCCCGGAGTCGCTGCGACTGTTGCGGCACTGGTCTCCGCGACGGCGGCCGGACTGCTCGCCTGGTGGCTGATCGGCGAGCGCCTGCTACCTGCCGCCCACTTCGCGGTCGCACTGGCGGTCTTCGCCGGAGTCACCCTGGCGTGGTCCACCCGGGCAGTGCAGCCCCCACGACTCGAGGCCGCACTGGCCCGCGCCGTCGTCGTCTCCTTGAAGGTCACGATCGTGCTCGCCGCGCTGGCCGCCGTCGTGGGGCTCCTGGCCGGGCCCGCACTGGAGATGACGCGGCTGCAGGCCGCCTGGATGGTGCCCTGGTTGGTGGCGAGCCTGAGCTTTCCGCTGGTGACGGTCGGGGCGGGTGTCTACGCCCTGGCCGCGGGCCGTCGCCACGTGGGGCGGACTTCTTGACCCCTCCTCCTGATCTCTGTCCCCCTTTCAGGGACCTCACTCCTTGGTGAAGCGCGTAACCCACCGCCGTCGTCCCTGAAAGGGGGACAGGGATGCCCGCGGACCAGCTCAGGGCCGGAGGGCAGCAGGGCAGGAGGACAGGGCCAGGAACCCTCAGCCCTGCGGGATCTCCCGGGCGTTGGCCAGCACCGGGAGCTTCTCCCGGGCGGAGGCCACGACGTCGGCATCGAGGTCGGCGACCAGCAGCTCCGGGGCCTCGCCGGCCTCGGCGAGCACCTCCCCGGTGGGCGAGACGATCATGGAGTGCCCCACCCCGGTGGGCGCCCCCTCCACGGCCTCGACCCCGGCCGCTGCGGGCAGGCCCTGACCGCACGCGATCACGTACTGGGTGGAGTCCAGCGCCCGGGCGCGGGCCAGCAGCCGCCACTGGTCCACCTTCCCGGGTCCGGCACCCCAGGACGCCGGCAGGATGGTGGCCAGCGCTCCGGCCCGGGCGTGGGCGGTGAACAGGTTCGGGAATCGGATGTCGTAACAGGTCGCCAGGCCGAGGAGCTCACCGTCGAGGGTGAACCGCGCCGGCTCCTCACCGGGGGCCACGGTCTTGGACTCCTGGAAGCCGAAGGCGTCATAGAGGTGGATCTTGTCGTAGGTGGCCAGCACGCCCTCGCCGTCGACCGCCAGCAGCGTATTGGTCACCCGCGCGCGGCCCTGCTCCCCCGGCTCTGCCGGGGTGAACATGCCGGCGACGATCGCTGTCCCGTGATGCCGTGCGATGTCACGCAGCCGAGCGCCCCAGGGGCCGTCCACGGGCTCGGCGACGGAGGTCAGCGTGTGCCCGAAGGCCCGCTGGACGGCTTCGGGGAAGACCACCAGCTCGGCGCCGGCTTCCGAGGCCCGGCCCGCCCACTCGTCGACGAGCTCCAGGTTCTGCCGCGGGTCCTCACCGGTGACGATCTGTGCTGCTGCGATACGCATGACACCAGCCTACGCGTCGATCCGGAGCCGGCCCCCCCCCCCTCAGAGGAACTCATCGGCGAGACGCTGCAGGTCCTCCACATGCGTGTGCCAGTCGGAGAGCTCCGCCTCCGGCATGTTGTCGTTCCCAGGCCGCATGCCCACCGCCCCGTCGAGGAGCTCACGCAGGATGTCTGCATGGCCGGCGTGCCGGGCGGTCTCCACGATGAGATGGACCACCAGCCGCCCGAGGGTCGTGCGGCCGTTCTCACCCCACCAGGGCACCTGGGCAGGCGCGTCCAGGCCCAGGTCGGCGACGGCGTCGTCGGTGGTCCGCCACGCCGTCCGGTAGAAGTCCAGCACCCAGTCCCGGCTCTCCTCCTCCGTGGCGAAGAGGTCCGCGTTGAACGCGGCGCCGTCCTCCAGCCACGGCATCGGCACCGGGCTGGGGCGCCCCAGTGGGGCCGTGAAGTACCCCATCTCCATGCTGGCCACATGTTTGACCAGGCCCAGCAGGTTCGTCCCGGTGGGGGTCAGGGGGCGGCGGGCATCATGCTCCGTCACGCCGTCGAGCTTCCAGATCATCGCCTCGCGCAGCCCGTGCAGGTACCGCAGGAGCATCTCCGCCTCAGCGTCCACATCACTCATGGCGGCACTGTAGGAGATGACGGGCCCGGGGAACAGGCTCCCCGGCCGCCGACCCGGACATCTCTGACCCGCCTCTCACCGAGCCGAAGATCACCGACCCGCCGACACAAGATCGCGGACGGCCGGGATGGATCACTCGCACCTGTCCACCCCGACCGCCCGCGACCGGTCTTCATGCCGACGACGGCCCGTCACCCGGGCCGTGCGGGATCACTCCTCGTCGGAGTCCTCCGCGTCAGTGTCCTCCTCGTCAGTGTCCTCGAGCTCCTCGGCGTCCACACCGGTGTCGGTGCCGTCGTGGCCGGCGTCGGACTCCCAGCCGACCAGCGTCCAGTCGCGGGTCTCGAACAGGCTCGGCCCGTAGTTCGCCAGACCCTCACGGAAGGCCGTGATCACGGGCCCGTTCGAGTACGCCAGGTAGTGGAAGTAGGTGCTCAGCGCCGCCTGCTCGATGGCATGGGCCTCGGCGAACCGCTCGTCGTCGTCCTCGATGCCGAAGAGCTCGCTGATCCGCTCGTCCAGCTCCTCGTCTCCCAGGCCGGTCAGGTTGCCGTCCCCAGTGGAGTAGAACTGGTTCGGGGCGCTGGTCGGGTCAGCCCCGGCCTTGCCGTAGCACATGTTGACAAGCCCGAAGTCACGGTTGCCCACGACCTCGCCGAACTGCCCGGAGCCCTGGTTGTTGATGTCCAGGTTGATGCCGACCCCGGCCGCCATGGACTGGGCGGCCTGGGTCATCGCCTGGTTGATCGGGTCATCGCCGAAGGTGTTGAACACCACCCGCAGCTCCTCGCCGTCCCGGCTGCGGTACTCGTCCCCCTCATCCTCGAAGACCCAGCCGGCCTCCTCCAGGACGTCGGCCGCACCCTCCGGGTCGTCGTCCTCCACGGGGTAGCCGTCCTCATACCGGTCATCGAACGGCATCATCAACCAAGATCCAGGGGTGTCCTCCTCCCAGTTGATGCCCTCGAACTGGATCGCCGCCAGCTGCTCCCGGTCCAGGACCCGGAAGATCGCCTCACGCACGGCGACGTCGTCGAGGGTGGTGGCATCCCCGTTCAGCACGAAGCCACAGGTCGCCATGCGCTGACCTCGGCGGATGTCATACCCCTCGTCCGACCACTCCGTCAGCTCCTCATAGCGAGGACGGGTGGCGATTCCGACGGCGTCGATCTCCCCGTTCTGGAACGCGGGGATGGTCGCGCTGGTCTCATAGGCGGCGAAGTTCAGCCGCTCCAGCACCGGCTCCTCGCCCCACCAGTTCTCGTTGGGGACCAGGGAGATCACATTCGCGGCCACGTCCATGACATCCACGGTGAAGGGACCGGCCCGGTACTCGGGCCGCACATCGTTGACGAAGCCGTCGTTGAACTCCTCCGGGGTGTCCACGTCAGGGTGGATGATGGGGCTGTCACCGGTGCTCCCCGCATTGAAGATGCTCTGCCAGGGCTGGTACATCTCCGCCATGGTGATGGTGAAGTGCCATTCGTCCTCGCCCTGCTCGATGCTCTCGATCTGGTCGTAGGCCGTCGTGGACACCAGGTCATAGCCCTCTTCGGCTCCCGAGCGGATCGCCACGGTGTGCTCGTAGGTCTCGAAGTCGATGGGCGTGCCGTCGTTCCAGACGGCCTCCGGGTTCAGCTCATAGTGCAGGAGCTGGGTGCCGTCGTCGGTGATCTCCTGCTCTGCCGAGAGGAAGTAGTCCTCGTTGAGGACGTAGTCGCCCTCGGGGTCCAGCCTCCAGGCGCTGGCAGTGTGCACCGCGCTGAGGATCTGGCGGGTGTCGGCGGCGTTGCCCGCATTGGTCAGGCCGTTGAAGTTGGGCCCGAGGTGGCCGATGGGCAGAGTCAGCTGACCACCCTCCTGCAGGTCCGCCGGGTCCTGGGCGTTGATGTCATAGACCTCCGCGAGGTCCCCGCTCAGACCCGCCTGCTCGGGTCCCCCACCCCCGCTCCCGCCGCCGTCGCCGTTGCCGCAGGCCGACAGGGCCAGCGCTCCGGCCGCCAGGACGGCCATCGGCAGCGCGGCTCGGCGCCGCGGGATCCTCGTCTTCCGGTGCTGCATAGGTGCTCTCCTCCTGTGCGATGATGCGGATGCCCACCTCCGCTGGTGGGTGCCCGCCGACGCCGCTGCGCCGGGTCGGGCACCATGACCGGCCAGGCGGGCTTCTCCTGGGCCGGATGCTCTGATGCGGACGCGCTCAGTTCACGGCCGCCTCCCGGGTGCTCAGCAGGTCCGCAGGATGATGGCAGGCGACGCGCTGATCGACGTCGTCCTCCCCGGCCAGCGGCTCCAGCACCGGCTCCACCTCCTGGCAGGACCTCCGCTTCTCCTCCGGCAGGAGGCGATACAGCGGACAGCGGGGCCGGAAGCTGCACCCGTCGGGCACATTCGTCGGCGAGGGGAGGTCCCCCTCCAGCACCAGGTGCGTCCGGGTGGACTCCACCTCCGGGTCCGGCACCGGGATGGCCGAGAGCAGCGCCTGGGTGTACGGGTGCCGCGGGCGCTCATAGATCTGCTCCACGTCACCGACCTCCACGAACCGGCCCAGGTACATGACCGCCACCCGGTCCGAGATATGCCGGACCACCGAGAGATCATGGGCGACCATCACATAGGAGAGCCCCAGCTCCGACTTCAGCCGCTGCAGCAGGTTCACCACCCCCGCCTGGATGGAGACGTCCAGGGCGGAGACGGGCTCGTCGAGCACGATCACCTTCGGGTCCAGCGCCAGGGCGCGCGCGATGCCGATGCGCTGCCGCTGCCCTCCGGAGAACGCGTTGGGGAACCGGTCCAGGTGGTCCGGCTGCAGCCCGACGATGCCGATGAGCTCCATGACCCGCCGGGAGATGCGATCGGCCTCCCAGCCCTGCGCCTGCATGGGCTCCGCCAGCAGCTCGAAGACCGTCTGCCGCGGCGACAGCGCCCCGGTGGGGTCCTGGAACACCATCTGGATGCCCGCCCGCAGCTCCTTCGGCGCCCGGTGCCGCTTCTTCGAGCCGGCCACCGTGGTGCCGTTGACGTGCAGCGTCGAACCCTCCGGCGGGTCCAGCTCCATGATCTCCAGCAACGTGGTGCTCTTGCCGGACCCGGACTCGCCCACGATGGAGAAGCACTCCGCCTCACGGACGTCGAAGCTGATGTCATCGACCGCCTGCACCACGCCCAGGCGGCGCTTCAGCAGCCGGGAGCGGAGCTCGAACCGGCGGCTCAGATGCTCGACCTGCAGCACGGTCTCCCGACTCTCGCGCGGGGTCAGCTCGATCGCGGAGGGCTGAACACGCTCGACACCGTAGACCTCCCGCGGGTCCGAGCGCAGCGCCTCCTCCAGCCGCAGGCAGGCCGCACTGTGCAGCGCCACCTGAGGCAGCGCCGCCCCGTCACCTGACGAGGAGTCGTCACGGGCCGAGGCTCCTGGTACGGGGCGCAGCACCGGCTCCTCCTGGCGGCACTGTTCGGCCGCCATCGGACAGCGCGGAGCGAACGGGCAGCCGAGCGGCGGCTGCGTCAGATTCGGCGGCTGGCCTGGGATCGTGGCCAGCGCGTGCTCCGGGGAGACGTCCAGCCGAGGCACCGCCGCGATGAGGCCCATCGTGTATGGCATGGATGGTTGGGCGAAGACCTCCCGGGTGGTGCCGCGCTCCACCGGCCGACCGGCGTACATGACCACCAGGTGGTCGGCGAGGCCGGCGACCACGCCGAGATCGTGGGTGATCATGACGATCGCCGCCCCGGTCTCCCGCTGGGCCACCTTCAGCAGCTCCAGGACCTGCGCCTGCACGGTGACGTCCAGGGCGGTGGTCGGCTCGTCGCAGATGATGACCTTCGGGTCGTTGGCCATCGCCATGGCGATCATGACGCGTTGACGCATGCCGCCGGAGAACTCATGGGGGAAGTTCTTCAGCCGTTCCTCAGGCGAGGGGATGCCCACCTTGGTCAGCAGCTCGGCGGCGCGGTCCTCCTTCTGCTGCCGAGTCATCTCCGGATGGTGGTTGCCGATGGCGTCGGTGATCTGCTGGCCGATGGACAGCACGGGGGTCAGCGAGCTCAGCGGGTCCTGGAACACCATGGAGATGGTGTTCCCCCGGTGCCGGCTCATCTGCTTGTCGCTGAGCCCGAGCACGGACTCTCCGGCGAGCACGACCTCTCCGTCCACACGGGCGGACTCGGGCAGCAGTCCCATGATGGCCATCGAGGTCACGGACTTCCCCGAACCGGACTCCCCCACGATGCCCAGGACCTCCCCGGCACGCAGGTCGAAGTCCACGCCCCGGACCGCATGCACGGTGCCGGACTCCGAAGGGAAGCGCACGTTGAGGTCCCGCACGGAGAGGACCACCTCCGGGCCCCCGGCGGTCTGCCGCCGGTCTGTCACTGCTGGCGTGGTGCTCATACTCGGGCTCGACCTCCTGCTCGCGACTCCGGATCGAGGGCGTCCCGCAGTCCGTCGTTGATCAGCATCAGCGCCACGACGATCAGCCCGAAGGCGATGACCGGCGCCCAGAACATCCATGGCTGCTGGCCGAAGACATAGCTGCGGGCCTGGTAGATGAGCAGCCCCAGCGAGGTCTCCGGCACGCTGACCCCGATGCCCAGGAAGGACAGGGAGATCTCCGCGAGGATCGCACCCCAGATGCTGGTGGTCGCGTTGATGATCGCCAGGGAGGCCAGGTTCGGGGTCAGGTGCCGCCACACGATGCGCAACGGGTGCACCCCCATGAAACGTGCCGCCTTCACGAACTCACGGTCCACGAAGGACAGGGACATCCCCCGGATGAGACGCGCTGAGGCCATCCAGCCGAAGAAGACCATGATGAACGCCAACGTCACGGGCCCGCCGTCGCGCCCGGTCATGATGATGCCGATCAGGATGATCTGCGGAAACATGATCAGCGCCTCGATGAACCACATCAGGGTGCGGTCCACCCACTTGCCGAAGTACGCCATCGCACAGCCGGCCAGCAGGGACATCAGTGGCGTCAGGATGCCGACGACCAGCCCGATCATCAGGGAGGTGCGGGTGCCCTGCGCCAGCAGCGCCACCATGTCGATGCCGGCCGAGTTCGTCCCCAGCCAGTGCTCGGCGCTCGGCCCCGTCCCCAGGTTCAGGAAGTCCTGCTCCGTGTAGTGCCACGGGGTGAGCAGATGCCCGAAGAGCGCAAACGCACCCAGCAGAGCCAGCAGGGCCACGCCGACGAGGGCCAGCCGGTTGCGCACGAACCGCCGGGCGATGAGCCGCTTCTTGCCCATCGGTTTGAACTCCACCGGCGGCTCCGGCAGCTCGTCCGCGGCGGCACGCGAGTTCTCCACGGCGCTGATCGGGGTGATGGACATGGGTCACAGCCTCACTCTCGGGTCGACCAGGGAGGTGAAGAAGTCGGCCAGCATCGCGCCGATGGCGAAGATGATGCACCCGTAGAAGACGATCGCCACCGACGCGTTGACGTCATGGGCGTGCAGGGCCCGCAGTCCCCAGGAGCCCAGCCCGTCCCAGTTGAAGACCATCTCGGCCATCACGGTTCCGGTGAACAGCGCGGGAATGGTGAAGGCGATGGACTGGGCCGTCGGCACGAAGGACACGCGCAGCGCATGCTTCCGGATCGCCTGGCTGCGGGTCAGCCCCGTGGCGCGAGCCGTGCGCACGAAGTCCGCGTTGACGAAGTCCAGCAGGTACTGGCGCTGGGAGATCTGCATGGAGGCCCAGCCGAAGAGCGTCATCGCCACGGTGGGCACCGTGTAGTGGGCCGCCATGTCCACGAACTGGTTCCAGGCCCCCTCGACGCCGATGCTGCGGAACCCGGTGACGTAGAAGATCTGCTGGCCGGCGGCCTCGTTGACCCAGATCGCCCCCCGCTGGACCAGCAGGTAGGCCACCGGCACCGGCACGATCATCGTGAAGTAGGAGTACCAGGTGCTGGCCCGGTCCCCGAACCGGTACTGCCGGGCCGCCGCGTAGACGCCGAGCAGGATTCCGATGACCATGGTCAGCACCGTGGCGACCAACGTCAGCTGGGTGGAGATCCACACCCGGATGGCGAACTCGTCGTTGACGTAGCCGCCGTTGGGAGTCCGGCCCCAGTCCCACTGGGTGAGGATTCCGGTCAGCCACACCCAGTACCGCTGGAGCGCGTTCTGGTCCGGATCAAGATCCAGCCGCCGCAGCGAGTCCTGGACGTTCGCCCGGCTGACCTCAGGATCCACCCCGCCGCCCATGATGTCCGCGAGCTGGGCCTCGGGATTGAAGAAGCTGACGGCCATGAGATAGGCCAGCGAGGTCACCGCGAAGGTCATCACGGCGTAGCGGACGGCCCGCAGAGCCAGGAACTTCAGCATCCCGCCTCCTCGACGCCTCGCGGACGGCTCCGCTGACGCGACCGCACCTCGGGAGTCGGACGCGCCGTGGTCCGCTGGACGACGCTGATCGGGATTCTCACGGACGGTTTCCTCACGTGGCTCGGCACGGCCCCGGCGGGGCGTGACGCCGTCCGCGCAGTCCGCTCCATCTGGAGGCCGTCCGGCACGATGCGGCCTCGGCCGAAGGCGTCTCTGGCCTCGGCGGAGAGGCCCCTTCCGGGGCTGAAGCCGCGGTCGGCCCGTCAGGTGACTGGCCGATCAGTCCGGTGGCGCCTTCCTCAATCATGGTGCGAGCAGCTCGAGCGGCGCAGCTGGTGTCTGTTGCAGGTGGCAACACTCTACGTCGAGAATCGAGCCCGCTGAAGAGGGTGGATGAAACTGATGCGCATGAGCATCTGGTCATCTTCAGGTCACACGGGACTCCGCCGTCGAGTCACCTCGCCAACCCCTGACGCAGGGGCCCATCTATCCTGCCTCCTGACAGCGAGCGGAGGATCTGCAACACATCTTTCGCAATTCCGCGCGAATCCGGGGGATGCCTCCTGCCGAGGACCTCGCGCCGAACCGCTCCCCGACGATGAGGTGAGCCCGGCCACATCGCCGTCGAGGAGTTGGTGGCCCTGAGCCGCCAGAACGCCCCCACGCGGCCCCCACTCGCCGCCCACGCCCTCAGCCGCTGTGAAATGTTTCACAATGTGACAGCGTGCACGGCGACGTCGGAGCGGATCCCGCCGTCACCACACGGGGTTCCATTCCCCGCTCAGAATCGCCGCCGTCAGCGCGACCCCCGCCAGCAGGGCACCGCCGAGGACCACTGGGACGTCCACGACGCCGAAGCGCGCCGGCCGTGCCCACGTACGAGGTCCCGCACCGAACCCGCGGGACTCCATGGTCACCGCCAGCCGGACGGCGACCCGGATGGCCTGCACCAGCAGCCCGAACGCCTGCGAGCACGTGGCGCGCACCTTCCCGGCGAATCCGCCCTGCGTGCCGATCCCCCGGGCCCGACGTGCGAGCCCGATGGTCACCCAGTGCTGGGCCAACAGGCCGAGCAGCCGCATCGCTGCCAGCGCACCCAGCACGAAGCGCGCCGGGAGCCGCAGCTGCTGGGCCAGCGCATCGGCCAGGTCCGTCGGGTCCGTGGTGGAGAAGACGATCACCGAAGGCAGCACCACCGCGAGCGCTCGGGCCCCCATGGCGATCCCCAGCTCCACGGATCCTTCGCTGACGGTGGTGACGCCGAAGTCCAGCAGCACCGCCCCGGACTCCTCGGCCGCGATGGCGGTCCCCCAGACGGCCACCACCGCTCCCACCGCGAACGGCCAGATGCGTCTCAGGAACTGCCCCAGTCGCAGCCCGGCCAGCGGCAGGGTCAGGAAGCTGGCGGCGATCACCACCGCCGAGCTGACCCAGTCCATGGTGGAGACCAGGGCAGCTGTCACCAGCAGCACGGCGAACAGCTTCGCCAGCGCATTGGAACCGCCCAGCCACGATGTGGAGCGCACCCCGGTGAGCATCGGGGCGGCCGCTCCCTCGCTGCGAGCCGTTTCGGAGGAGGGGACGACGCCGCCGCCCGGCTCCCCGAGGCGCAGCTCCTCAGCGTCCAGCGCCCGCAGGAACGCCTCGTCATGGGTCACCGCCACCACGGTGCCGCCGTCACGCAGATGCTCACGCAGCAGCCCGACCAGCGCCGCAAAGGTATGGGCGTCCTGGCCGAAGGTCGGCTCGTCCAGCATGAGCACCTCCGGACCTGCAGCGAGCACCGTGCCCACTGACAGCCTGCGCTTCTCCCCACCGGAGAGGGTGAACGGGTTCGCCTCGGCCAGCGTGGTCAGCCCCAGCCGCTCGAGCAGCCGGTCCACCCGCTGTTCGACCTCATGCTCGCTGAACAGCGGCTGGTCGCCGCCGGGCCGTCGGGCTTGGCGGGCACCGAGGGCGAGCTCCTCACGCACCGTGGGCCGGACGAACTGATGCTCAGGCTCCTGGAAGACCAGCCCGATGCGGGCCACGAGGTCAGCAGAGCGCCACCGATGCGGATCGTCCGGGAGATCGCCGCCTTCGGCCCCTTTGAGCCGGTCCGCGGCGACGAGCCGGCCACCATGGACCGGGATCAGCCCCGCCAGGCTCAGCAGCAGCGTGGACTTGCCCGCGCCGTTGCGGCCGGTGATGCCCAGCGCACGTCCGGCCTGGAGCGCGACGTCCACCGCGTGGAGCACCGGGACCGGAGCCGGACGGTTCGACCTCCGCCGGGGCGGCCTCTCCCGGGAGACGGCGAGCTCCTCGCCGGTGAGCAGCGGCGCAGGCGACGCGGCCCCGGCGGAATGGAGCGCGGTCCCCCAGCTGGCCTCCGGCACCGGGTCGCGGCCGGGCACCCACAGGCCCAGCTGCACGAGGTCGGCACGCAGGTCGGCGTCGTCGTGGATCCGGGCGGCCGGAAGCCGGTGCCGCACCCCGCCGGCGGCGTCGAGGACG
Source organism: Nesterenkonia sp. K-15-9-6 (assembly GCF_052656005.1). Lineage (NCBI taxonomy): Bacteria > Bacillati > Actinomycetota > Actinomycetes > Micrococcales > Micrococcaceae > Nesterenkonia > Nesterenkonia sp. K-15-9-6. The sequence continues at coordinate 94,509 of NZ_JBQYEY010000011.1, read as the reverse complement.
ATCAGCGTGTCCACGTGATCCACCCAGGTGGCCAGCCGATGCTCGACCACCAGCAGGGTGGAGCCGTGCCGGCGGCAGGCCTCGACGACGGCGTCGCGCACCCGGCCGGTGCCTTCCGGGTCGAGGTTGGCGGTGGGCTCGTCGAGCAGCAGCAGGCCCGGTCGCATCGCCAGGATGCCGGCCAGTGCGAGACGCTGCTTCTGCCCGCCGGAGAGCCGAGCGGTGGGGTGGTCGAGCAGGTCGCGGGTCTCCTCGGAGGTTCCGGCCAGGCCCGTCTCCTGCAGCACCTGGTGCACACGGTCCCAGATCTCGGCCCGCGCCACCGCCAGGTTCTCCGGGGCGAAGGCGACGTCGTCCCCCATGCGGGAGAGCACCACCTGGGCCTCCGGGTCCTGCTGCATCAGCCCCACCGCGCCGCGGGCCTGGTGCGGGGTGAGCCCGTCGACCAGCAGCTCGCCGGAGGTGACGGCCTCGTCGTCGTGCAGCACTCCGGCCAGGCCGTGCAGCACGGTGGACTTCCCGGCCCCCGAGGCGCCCACCAGCAGGGCCTTCTCCCCGGGCTCCAGGCGCAGATCCAGCCCGTCCACCGCCGGGGCGGGGCGATCCGCATGCTGGTAGCTCCAGCCGCGGACGTCGACGCCGGCGCCCGCGGCAGGGCTCTGGACAGGGGCGTCGGGGGCGGGAGCGGGGTCCGGCCTCATCGCCTCAGCCCTCACGACGACGGCGCAGCACCGGCTCCTGATGCGCCCGGCGCGAGGCCAGCGGCCCCAGCACCGAGGTGGCCGCGAGCCCGCGGGTGGCCAGCCAGGACAGCAGGCCGGCGATGATCGCCCCGGAGAGCGTGAAGCATCCGATGTGGATGAAGGTCTCCAGCGGCGCGTAGGCGTACATGGGGATGATCCAGTGGTAGGTCGCTCCGCCGAAGAACCCGGACAGGGCCCCGGCGAGCATCGCGACCTCCAGGGTGTAGCGCCGGTAGAGGAACGCCAGGAAGATCAGCTCCGCACCCAGGCCCTGCACGAAGCCGGAGGACAGCACGGTCAGACCCCACTGGGAGCCCAGCAGGGCCGAGACGACCGCGGCGACCATCTCGCAGTAGATGGCGGCGCCGGGCTTGCGGATGATCAGCATCCCCAGCACCGCGGGGAAGAGCCACATGCCGTGCACCAGGGTGGCGGCCGGCGGGTAGGCGGCGAAGAGTCCCCCGACGACGTGATAGCTCAGGTTCCATCCCCAGAAGATGACGCCGGAGGCCACTGCCAGGGTGGAGGCGACGACGATCTCCGAGACCGTCCAGCGGAAGGTCCTGGGGGCCCCGGATGCGGACTGGCCGGCCGCCGGGCCGTGCGTTCCGCGCGAGGCGGTCTGTTCAGTGCTGCTCATGATGCTCCCTCGTGTGACGAGCGTGGACCACGAGCACGCAGGGAGGGAGCCGGTCCTGCCCACCGCGGGCCCATGCGGCCCGATGCCGCGGTCTCCGCCGTCGGCGGGTGCGACGGACGGCCCGCCGGGCAACGGGCGCCGTCGTCGCGATGCGGCACGCGAGGAGCAGATCCGGCATCCGAGGACAGCTCGACTTCCTGCGCAGGCGTTGTCCCGGCGTCGTGCCGGTGTTGTCCTGATCAGGTTCGAGGGTCTGGGCCGTGTGCCCACTCTCAGCGCCGTGCCGTGCCCGCGTCCGCAGGCCCGGGAAGCGCTCCCCTGTCGTGTCTCGAATGACGTCCACCACAGTAGCGCATCCGGGCCGCCTGCCGGTTAGGCTGGTGACGGTGCAGGGCGTCCTCGGGCGCCCTTGCCGCAGCAGGGCCCACCGGACCTGCGCCGACGTGCTGCCGAGCCCGCATCCCACCACCAGGAGTGCTGATGGACAAGATCATGGACAAGCTGCTGACCACCGGGATCTCCCTGGCCGGAGGTTTCGTCGCCACGAAGGCCTTCGAGTTCGCCTGGAGGCAGGCCACCGGCGAGGACTCCCCCCGTGGTTCCGATGACGAGGACATCTCGCTGCAGAAGGCCCTGGTCTTCGCGGTCTCCTCGGCAGCCATCTCCGCCGGGGTGCAGGTGCTCTCCCAGCGCGGCGCCAAGGCATCCATGAAGAAGATCAAGGCGGCCTACGCGGACAAGGCCGAGGTCTGAGCCGACCGCACGCCCTCCTCGGGCTCCCCCATCGAGGAGTCACATTCCGGCATGTCCTGCGCTGCTGACGCGCTTCATCGCCCCTCGGATCTGCCGGAAGATGACTCCTCGATGTGTCAGGTCGACGTGTCCTGCAGCGGTGAGGCACGTGGCGACCACGCCGCACCCGCTGGGCGGGTCAGTCCGACTCGTCGCGGACCTCGCGCCGGGCCCCATGGCCCCGGGAGATCCGGTCCACCGCCCGGGCCAGCTCGTCCTGAGCAAGCTGCCCCGCCTTGAAGTGTTTGGTCCGATACCCGGCCCGACCCACCACATGGGCGCTGGCCGGTGCGGTGAGGAGCTGCAGCCCCCACGCCAGCAGCACCAGGACCACCCCGGTCCAGCTGCGCCAGGTGATCGCCGCGGCCATCAGCAGGCTCAGCAGGCCCAGCACCTGGGGCTTCGTGGCCGCGTGCATGCGCGAATGGAGATCCGGGAACCGGACCATGCCGATCCCTGCCGCCAAGGACATCAGCCCGCCGACCACCAGGAACACCGAGGCGACGCCGTCGAGGACCTGGTCCAGCAGCTCGGGATCCAGAACTCCCATCATCGTTCTCCCCCGTCCTCGGGTCGGCTCCGCTGATCGGACGGCCCTTCCTCGTCCCTGCGGGAGCGGGCGCGCGGGGTGAAGCCCGACCGCTTCAGCTCCCGGAACCACGAGGTCGACGGGTCCTCATCCTCCCCGGGGCCGCCGGGGGCGAAGGATCCGCCGTGCGGGTCCGGACCCTCCGAGCCACTGATCCGTGACGGGCTCGCCGCCGACGGGGCCGGTCGCGCGGTCGTCGCGACACCCGCCGACCCGCCGGACTCGCTGCCGGGGTCCTCGGGGACGCGGGGCAGCAGACCAGTCAGCTCGGTGACGCCGGCGGCACCCTCCGGCCGTCGCACCGCCACGTAGCGGGCGATCGCCACCGCCCCGAGGAAACCGATGACCGCGGTGGCGATCACGAACAGGATGAAGTCCTGATGGTTCCGGGCCACCATGTCCGTGATCAGCATCGACGAGACGATGATCAGGATGACGTCCACACTGATCACCCGGTCCAGCACCGACGGCCCGCGGAACACCCGGTAGACGGCGCAGAACACCGCCGCCGCCAGCAGAGTCTGGGTGATCCAGTAGGCGTGCTCGAGCATCAGCGGGCCTCCTCACCCGGTGTGGACGGCATACCGGTCGTCGGCGGGGCGGCGCTGTGCGCCGGGATCGGCCGGTCACGCTCCGTCTTGGAGAATCCGCTGACCCGCCCGAGCCGCCGCTCCGCCTTCACCACGGCCAGGTCCGATCGGTTGCCGCAGCTGCGGATCACCAGCGCCTCCGTGCGCAGCGCGTCCTGCCGGATCCGCTCGGCATCATGATCGTCGGTGACGTTGAGGCAGTGCAGGTACAGGGTCGCCGTGGTGCGGTCCACATCGATCACCAGGGAGCCGGGCACCAGTGCCAGGGCGTGCCCGGTGACGGTCACGATGAAGTCCTCATGGCTGCGCAGCTGCACCGAGATGATCGAGTTGCGCACCTTCGGCCCCCGGACGACGGCGATCCAGGCCACCTGGAAGGACGCCGCCGTCATCTTCACCAGGAACCGCAGGCAGAAGACCAGCACCCACCACAGATTGATCCGGCCCGACCCCCGCAGCGGGGGCAGGTAGAAGACGCGCACGATGATGGTGCCCAGGACGGCGCCGATGATCAGCGAGCCCAGGCTGAAGTCCTGCCACAGGCCCATCCACAGGAAGCTGAGGAACCCGATCAGCGGCAGCTCGAGCACCAGCGGAGTCCGGGGTCGTCTCATCGGTCCTCACGCTCCTCATCCGGCGTAGTGTCGCCGGTGGTGTCGCCGGTGGTGTCGCCGGTGGTGTCGCCGACGGCCCGGCCGTCGTCGGCCTCCTGAACGCCTTCGTCGTCGGGCTCCAGGGAGGTGCGCACCGGCGCGAACTCATCGGCCCCGCCGTCGCCGGTGTCGAGGTCCGGGATCCGAGAGGCGAACTCCGCCAGCTCCTCCCGGACGCCGTCCACGCGTTCCTCCCCCAGCACCGCCTCCACATACGGAGTGCGCTCGTACATGTCCTGGGCGGCGGCCCGGGAGAAGGACATCAGCGGACCGGCGAACACCGTGAACGCCAGAGACAGACCCACCAGCATCGCCGTCGGAGCGACCACCGACATCGGCAGCAGCCGCTTGTTCGCCGCCCGGGCATGGGCCAGCGTCTTCGACATCAGCAGCCGGTCCGGGTCCTCGGCGTCCTCCGCGCGGCGCCAGAAGGCGCGCGCCCAGATGCGCGCCACCGCCATCAGCGTCAGCAGGGAGGTCACCACGGAACCGACCACCAGCAGCCAGGTGATCCAAGTGTTCTCCGCAATCCCGCCCTGGATCATCCCCAGTTTGCCGATGAACCCGGAGAACGGAGGGATCCCCGCCAGGTTCATCGCCGGAATGAAGAACAGCACCGCCAGCACCGGGGAGATCTTCGCCAGCCCACCCAGCCGGTCCACGGTGGAAGTGCCTCCCCGACGCTCGATCAGCCCGGTGACCAGGAACAACGTGGTCTGGATGGTGATGTGGTGCGCCACGTAGTAGATGGTGGCGGACATCCCCACGATCGAGACCAGCGAGAGCCCGAACACCAGATACCCGATGTGGCTGATCAGGGTGAAGGAGAGCATACGTTTGATGTCCCCCTGGGCGAGCGCGCCCAGGATGCCCACGATCATGGTCAGCAGCGCCACGATCATCAGCACGGTGTTGATCCGTTCCCCCGGGAACAGCAGAGTCTCCGTGCGGATCATCGCGTAGATGCCGACCTTGGTGAGAAGACCCGCGAAGACCGCCGTCACCGGGGCCGGGGCGGTCGGATACGAGTCCGGCAGCCAGAACGCCAGCGGGAACACCGCCGCCTTGATCCCGAAGGCCACCAGCAGCATCACATGCAGCAGCAGCTGCATGTCACCGTCCAGCTCTCCCAGCTTCAGCGCCAGGTCCGCCAGATTCACCGTCCCGGTGGCCGCATAGACCACGCCGATGGTGATCAGGAACAGCATCGAGGAGATGATCGACACCACCACATAGGTGACCCCCGCACGGATCCGGGACTCCCCGCCGCCCAAGGTCAGCAGCACATACGACGCCGTCAGGAATATCTCGAAGCCCACGTACAGGTTGAACAGGTCCCCGGCGAGGAACGCATTGGAGACTCCGGCCACCAGGATCAGGTAGGTGGGGTAGAAGATCGAGACCGGCCCGGCGTCGTCACCCTCCTCGGCGGCGCCCTGGCCGACCGCGTAGAGCAGCACCGCCAGGGTGATGATCGAGGAGACCACCAGCATCAGAGCGGAGAACCGGTCGATCACCATGGAGATGCCGAACGGCGCCGGCCAGCCGGCCAGGTGGACCGCATGCGCCCCGCCGTCCCAGGTCTCGGCCAACAGGGTGATCTCCAGGACCACGGTGAGCACCAGGGCCCCGAGGGTGATGGCGCGCTGGGTGGTCTTCTGACGGAAGAATGCGAAGGCCAGGCCCGCCCCGAAGAACGGGATGAGCACTGCCAGCGGCAGCAGTTCGACGAAGTTCGTCTGCACGGCTCAGCGCCCCCTCTCGGGGTCTGAACTCACCGCGGCATCCTCGCCTGCCACGGCAGCGGGCGGGTCCGGCAGGTCCTCGTCCCGGCCGGACCGGGGGTTGAGCAGCCGCTCCGCCTGCTGGTCCTCGGTGACGAACTCCGTGGTCTCGGTGGGCACCTCGGAGTCCTCCTCAGGGTCGTAGACGGGTTGGGAGGCCACGCGCCGGTCCTCCTCGTCATCGGAGACCTCGTCCTGGCGGGCCAGCACCCAGGAGCGGTAGATCAGCGCCAGCATGAGGCTGACCAGGGCGAAGGCGATGACGATCGCGGTCAGCAGCAGCGCCTGCGGCAGCGGGTCGAAGAAGTCGGCGCCGACGTCGCCGTCGACCACCAGCGGCGAGTCCCCCGCCCGGCCGCCGGACTGCAGCAGCAGAAGGTTCACCGCGTTGGAGATCAGGATGATGCCCAGCAGCACCCGGGTCAGCGAACGCTCCAGCAGCAGGTAGATGCCGATCGCGAACAGTGCGCCCATCAGCACCAGCAGAGTCAGGTTCACGGTCACCGGGCCACCCCCAGGGTGGTCTCGGCGTGGATCCCGTGGCCCTGAGGGCCCTGCCCGGTCTCGCCGCTCTCGGCCGCGCGGTTCTCCATCTCGGAGCGGACGTCGATCTCCGAGCCGAGGCTGCGCAGGATGTCCAGGATGAGGCCCACCACCACCAGGTAGACGCCGATGTCGAACATGATCGCTGAGGCGATATGGTGCTCCCCCAGGAGGGGCAGGTCCAGGTCCAGCACCGCCGATTGGAAGATGTGTCCGCCGGCCAGCAGCGAGACCAGACCCGTGAAGCAGGCCAGCGCCAGACCCCAGCCCATCAGGGCGGAGGCGCTGAACGGCACGGCGGCCTCCAGCTCGTAGCGGCCTCCGGCCAGGTAGCGCAGAGTCAGGGCCAGCCCGGCCAGCAGTCCCCCGGCGAATCCGCCGCCGGGCAGGTTGTGGCCGGCCACCAGCAGGTACACCGAGAGCAGGATGATCGCGTGGAACATCAGCCGGGTGACCACTTCGAAGATGATGGAGCGGTGCTCCGGAGCCACCGTGCGCCCGGCCACCAGCCAGGCCTCGCGGGCCACGGTGGAGAAGCTGCGCGCCACCCGGATCTCCCGGGCCTGGCGCGGGGTGAGGTTGTCCTCGTTGAGCACTCGACCCACCGAGCCGGTGGGCACCTCGTGGAGGCTGCGGCGTCGCACGTCCCGGCGTTTGACGAAGATCAGCGAGGCCACCCCGGTGGCGGCGGCCGCCAGCACGGTGATCTCACCGAAGGTGTCCCACACTCGGATGTCCACCAGGGTGACGTTGACGATGTTGGCTCCGTGGCCGACCTCGTAGGCCATCCACGGGAACTCCGCGGAGATCGGCTCCGCCACCCGGGAGTCCAGCCCGACGGCGACCGCGCCCATCATCGCCGCCCCGAAGCCGATGCCCAGCACCACCCGGCCGGCCTTGAACCGGGCCGGGTTCTGCGTCCAGATGCCGGCCGGCAGCGAGCGCAGCGCCAGCACGAACACCACCAGCACGATCGACTCGACCAGCAGCACGGTCAGCGCCAGGTCCGGGGCGCCCTGCAGAGCGAAGAGACCGGCGATGCCGTAGCCGCACAGGGAGACCATGAGCACCGCCATGAATCGCTTGGGCGCCCAGACCGCACCGATCGCGCCGCCGATCACGACCGCACCCAGGACCACCTGCAGGGGCCCCTCGGCGACGATCCAGCTCTCCGGCACCTCATGGCTGGTGAACAGCAGCACCGACCAGACCACCCCGGTGGCCACCGCCAGGATGATGAACAGGTACCAGGCCAGCGAGCCGCGCTGAGTGACCGAGGTCAACCACACGGCGACGACGTCCACCAGCTTCACCGAGGTGCGATACCCGCGTTCGGCGTCGAAGACCGCCGGCACACCCTCCTGCAGGCGGGCCACGGGCCGGCGTGCGGCGAAGAGCCCCAGCCCGAGCGCCCACGCCAGCACGGACAGCCCCAACACCGGGGTCAGCCCGTGCCACAGCGCCAGATACGTGCCGTGGGCCTCCGCGGAGACCGGCTCGAACAGGGTGACGAACGGGTCGATGAGCCGTTGCACGGGCGCCGGCCACAGCGCCAACACCACCGTGGCGGCGGACAGCACCGCCGGTGCGGCGAGGAAGACGGGGCCGGCCGGCGCGTGGAAGCGCGTGACCGGCGCCGTGGTGCCCTCCGGTGAGCGCTTGGTGGCGAAAGCGCCCCACAGGAAACGTGCCGAGTACGCCACCGTCAGCGCGGAGGCGACGACGACGCCGGCCATCACGACCCACCCCCAGCCGGCGGAGACCTCGGCGTAGCCGTAGAAGGACTCGAAGACGACCTCCTTGGCCACGAAGCCGAACAGCGGCGGCAGCCCTGCCATGGATGCGGTGGAGACCACGGAGATCCAGAACAGGGGACGTTGGGTCCGGGCCAGCCCGGAGAGCCGGGTGAGGTCACGGGTGCCGGTCTCATGGTCGATGATGCCGACCACCATGAACAGGGCGGCCTTGAACAGCCCGTGGGCCAGCAGCATCGCCAGTCCCGCCAGGGCGGCGTCCTCGCCGCCCTGGCCGTTGATCATCACCAGGAAACCCAACTGGGAGACGGTCCCGTAGGCGAGCACCAGTTTGATGTCGGTCTGCCGCAGCGCCCGCCACGCCCCCACCAGCATGGTGGCCAGGCCGACCCCGAGCACCGTGGGCAGCCAGAAGGCAGTCTCGTGGAAACCGGGAGCCAGACGGGCCACCAGGTACACCCCGGCCTTCACCATCGCGGCGGCGTGCAGGTAGGCGGAGACCGGCGTGGGGGCGGCCATGGCGGCCGGCAGCCAGAAGTGGAACGGCACCAGGGCGGATTTGGAGAGCGCCCCGATGAGGATCAGCAGCACCGCGAGGTCCACCGCCGTGCCGTGCAGCCGGTCCGCCTGGGCGAGGATCTCCGAGAGCCGGTAGGTGCCGGCCAGCTCACCGAGCCACAGCAGGCCCACCAGCATGGCCAGGCCGCCGAACGTGGTGACGATCAGCGCCTGGATGGCCGACCGGCGGGCGAGGATGCGATGCGCCGAATAGCCGATCAGCAGGAACGAGAGGATGGTGGTGAGCTCCCAGAAGATGAACAGCATCACCAGGTCATCGCTGATCACCAGGCCCAGCATGGCGGCGGCGAACGCGAAGAGCTGCCCGGCGAACGGCCCCGCCGCCGTCTCCGAGGCGCGGAAGTACCGGGCGCAGTACAGCAGCACCAGCGCACCGATGCCGAGGATCAGCAGGGACATCACCAGCGTCAGGGCATCCACGCGGAAGGCGATCTCCACGCCCAGCTCCGGGATCCACTCGGTGATCTCCGACGGCGGTGCGTTCGGGGACCCCGAGGGCGCACCCTGGTCCGCGCGCAGCACCTGCGGCAGGTGGACCAACACCCAGACCAGCGCCGCCGCGCTGACTCCGGCGAGGACGACGAAGGCGGAGCGTCCGATCCGACGGAACAGCCAGGGCGCCACGAGGCTCACTGCGAACAGCACAGCGAGCATCAGCAGCATGGGCTTCCTTCCGCGTCGAGGACCACACCGTGCGGCGCGGGACGCTCCACGTCAGCCGCACTGAGGAGGAGTCGTCCCATGTTAACAGGCGTAGGTGACGGGCCGGGGTGACGCTCGTCGCACGGCCTGGATGCGGCCGTCGGCGGCCGCGCCGGCCGGGGATTTCTCCAGCGGCACCCTGCCAGCCATGCCACGTGACGGTTGCTCGACGATACGATGCGCCCATGACCTCATCCGTGGACGCGGCCCCGAGCTCCGCGAGCCAGCCGCTGCACAAGCGCATCATCGCTGTCTGGAGCCTCTGGAGCTGGGGCAACGCCACCGTCAGTGCGGTGATGGTGACCTTCGTCTTCGGCACCTACATCGCCGACGCCGTCGGGCCCGGCGGGCAGGGCACCCAGTACCTGACCACGGCCAACGCGATCGCCGGCGGCATCATCGCCGTGACAGCGCCGGTCATCGGCCAGCGCGCGGACAAGGCCGGCCGCCGTCGACTGTGGCTGATCATCAACACGCTGATCGTGGTGGCGCTGGTGGCCTCCTGCTTCTTCGTGAAGCCCGACCAGGGATACCTGGTGCTGGGTGTGACCCTGATGGCCACCATGACGCTGTTCGACGAGTTCGCGAACCTGAACTACAACGCGATGATCACCGACATCTCCGACCATGACCGCATGGGCCGCGTCTCGGGCATCGGCTGGGGCGCCGGCTACCTGGGCGGCATCGCGATCCTCTCGCTCGTCTACTTCGGCCTGGTCGCCGGGGATCCGCCCTACTGGTTCGGGCTCGGCGACGAGGAGGCCATCAACATCCGGATGGTCGCCGTCGTCGCGGCGGCCTGGTTCCTGCTGTGGGCGCTGCCGCTGCTGTTCACCAAGGTCAAGACCGCCGACGCCGAGACCATCGAGGAGAAGGTCTCGATCGCCGAGTCCTACCGGCGGCTGATCCGGGTGATCGTCGGGCTCTGGAAGGAGGACCGCAACACGCTGTGGTTCCTGCTGGCATCCGCCATCTACCGAGACGGGCTCTCCGCGGTCTTCACCTACGGGGCGATCCTGGGGGTCACAGTCTTCGGATTCACCACCGGCGACATCCTGATCTTCGGCATCGCCGGCAACGTGGTCGCCGCGCTGGGCGCGCTCCTCGGCGGCTGGTTCGACGACCGGCTCGGGCCGCGGGCGGTCATCATGACCTGCGTGATCGCTCTCGTGGCTCTGGGCGGAACGATGTACTTCCTCGACGTCGAGCGGGACTTCGGGGTGTTCGTCCTGGAGCCGACCACCGCGTTCTGGATCTTCGGACTGGGCCTGACGTTCTTCGTGGGCCCTGCGCAGGCGTCCTCCCGTGCGTTCCTGGCCCGGCTCGCGCCGCCCGCCCGCGCCGCGGAGCTCTTCGGCCTCTACGCCACCGCCGGGCGCAGCGTCAGCTTCCTCACCCCGGCGCTGATCTCCCTGATGCTGCTGATCTCCTCGGCCGAGGACACCGATGTGCAGGGCGGAGACAAGGCGATCATCCTCGGGATCGTGGTGATCCTGGTGCTGGGGCTGGCCGCGATGCTGCTGGTGCGCAACCCCACCGGGCCGGCGAAGATGCGCGAACACCGCGTGCGGGGATGAGCTGAGCCAGAGGCCTGGAGAAGGTCCGGCGTCGGGCCCTCAGCCGATGATGGTGCGGTGGAAGTTCTCGTGGGACCGCGACGCCGTCGGGCCGCGCTGGCCCTGGTACCGCGACTGGTGCTTCTGGCTGCCGTAGCCGTGGCTGGCCGGAGACGTCAGGCGGAAGAAGCACAGCTGCCCGATCTTCGAGCCCGGCCACAGCTTGATGGGCAGCGTGGCCATATTGGACAGCTCCAGGGTCACCTGCCCGGAGAACCCGGGGTCGATGAATCCGGCGGTGGAGTGCGTCAGCAGCCCCAGCCGTCCCAGTGAGGACTTCCCCTCCAGCCGGGCGGCGACGTCCTCCGGCAGGGTGACGGCCTCATAGGTGGCGCCGAGGACGAACTCGCCGGGGTGCAGCACGAAGGGCTCCTCCGGGTCCACCTCCACCAGGCGGGTCAGATCCGTCTGCTCCACCGACGGGTCGATGTGCGCGTATTTGTGGTTGTCGAACAGCCGGAACATGCGCTCCAGGCGCACGTCGACGCTGGAGGGCTGGATCATGGACTCGTCCAGCGGGTCCAGGTGGATCCGGCCGGCGTCGAGCTCTGCATGGATGTCACGGTCTGAAAGCAGCACGATGCCCAAGGTACCGCACCCGGGCCCGGGCGCCCGCCGTCGGCCACGCCACATGTCGAGCCTCCCACGTCACAGGCCCGGCCTTGCATTCCGCGCGCGGACATGATCGCGTGGACGGATGAGCGAGACTCCTCAGAACCCCGACGCCCAGAACCCCGACGAGACCCCCGACGGCGAGCAGCTGCCCGACCTGCGCGACACCCTGATCGCCGGCAAGGACGGTGAGGCCCAGCCCAGCGAGATCATCCGCGCCTTCCTGACCTCCACCGTCTACTTCCTCAGCAGCGAGGAGGTCACCCCGGAGACCGCCTCGGTGAACCCGCTGACCCTGCAGGACAACGAGGGCAACCCGCTGATCGCCCTGTTCTCCGGGACCGACGTGGTGCCGGCCGAGTACGCCGAGCACGCCCCTCACGCCGTCGACGCTCCGGGCGTGGCCGTGGTGCAGTCGCTCGCCGGAGCCGGCATCATCATCGACGCCGGCCAGGAGCACGGCTTCCAGATCTCCTCCGAAGGTGTGGACCGGATCCGCGAGGACTTCCTCCGCCCCGCCGACGAGGAGTGAGCCGCACCGGCCCTCAGACCTGGTGAGCCCGCCGTCGTCGTCCGCCCCGGCAGGACGACGACGGCGGGCTCTCGTCATGCTCGCGTCACCAGACGTCCCTGTCCCCCATGGCCTGCGGCGGCAGGAGTAGAGTCGTCCTCGGAACCGGCCGGCATGAGGACGATCAGGGGGCGATATGGAGGCAGTCTTCTCCGGCTTCTCCGTCATCTGGCTCATCATCGGTGTGGGCTTCGTCATCGGAAAGCTGGGGCTGCTTCCGCCCGAGGCCCGTGTGGTCCTCAGCCGGGTCGCGTTCTTCGTCGCCTCCCCCTGTCTGCTGTTCCTCACCGTCGCCGACGCCTCCCTGCGCGACGTGCTGGGCCCGCAGTTCGCCATCGCCGCCCTCGGCGCCTTCACCACTCTGCTGATCTACCTGCTGCTGGCCAAGCTCCTGCTGAAGCGACGGCCCGGCTCGGAGCGGATGATCGGCGGGATGAGCGGCTCCCTGGTGAACTCGGCGAACCTCGGCTTCCCGATCGCCGCCTACGTGCTGGGCGACGTGGCCTTCGCCGCCCCCATCATCATGTTCCAGCTGGCGCTCTACACGCCGGTCTACGTGACCGCCATGGACTGGCTGACCCGGGACCAGGGCACCACCACCAAGGTCCGACCCGCCCGACGCACCTCCACGCTGCGCAGCCTGGGCCAGTCCGCGGTGAACCCGATGATCATCGGAGCCGTGCTGGGGCTGGTCTTCTCCTGGCAGGACTGGCACCTGCCAGGTCCGATGCACGAATCCGTGGAGCTGATCGCCGGGGCCTCCATCCCCCTGATGCTGCTCTCCTTCGGGCTCTCCCTGGTGGGCAGCCGTCCACTGGACAAGAAGGCCGGGCGACGCCGCGACGTCCTGCTGGCCTCCAGTCTGAAGCTGCTGCTGCACCCGACGCTGGCCTGGGTCTTCGCCGCCTTCGCCTTCGGGCTCGAAGGGCACCAGCTGCTGGCCGCCGTCGTGATGGCCTCCTTGCCGACCGCCCAGAACGTACTGGTCAGCGCGATCCGCTATGAGTCCGGCGAAGTGATCGCCCGCGACACGGTGCTGGTCACCACCATCCTGGCGATCCCGGCGATGATCGCCGTCTCGCTGATCCTGATGTGAGATCCCACCGCGAACGTTCGGCGGCGATCTCACGTTCCGGGTGCTGAATGGGGGTGGGGACCGTGGCGCTCGTGGTGGGGACCGTGGCGCTCGTGGCGGAGACCGTGGCGCTCGTGGCGGAGACCGTGGTGCTCGTGGCGGCATCGTTGCGGGATCGTGACCGCCACGGGGCCACAGACGACCCCGGAAGGACCGCCCGCACAACGCCCGGTTGCTAGGCTGAATCCGCAGTCGCGGCGGGACCGCACCACCCAGGCGGGCGATCCGACCCACGGAGTGTTGCCGCGGACGGGTCGACGAGCCGAATGATGAGGAACAGCAGCTGATGAATCACCAGGGACACCACGACGGCGCCCACCCCGGCGAGCGCCCCGACGGCCCCGGGCAGCCCGGCCGCCCCGGGCAGCAGGGCGACGGTGCGTCGGCGTCGACACCGGCGGCTCCTGGTGGCCCCGGATCACCCGAGGAGAGCTTCGGCGCCGTGCAGCGCGGCTCAGGGCCGTGGGCCTCCGGCTCCCCCCAGGACACGACACGGCCGCTGCCGCCCCAGGGCGGCCCTCGCCCCACCGGTCCCGCCGGCCCCGCCGGGCCCCTCCCCGGCATGAGCACACGCCCCGGCGATCGGCAGCCGGGCCAGGGCGGTCAGCCCGGCCAGGGCCCCGGCCCACACACCCCGGGCCCACACACCCCGGGCCCGCAGACTCCAGGCCCACACGCTCCAGGACCACACGCTCCGGGCCCGCAGGCACCTGGACAGCACGCGCCCGGCCGGCCGTTCCCAGGACAGCCGTTCCCAGGACAGCCCGGTCCAGCCGATCCCTCCCAGGGCACCCCTGCCGGCACGGGGCGCGGCGGGGCCCCGCACCGTCCGGCGACCCCGCCTCCGGGCGCGCCCCACTCGCAGCCACCTGTGCCTCGGCCCGGGCCGCCCGGCGTCCGCCCGGCACCGCCGGGGCACCCCGGGCACACCGGACAGCCCGCCCCCGCCACCTCCGCCTCCGCCGCACAGCCCGCGCGCAGCAGACGTGCGGCCGCCGTCTGGGCCGGCTGGGGCGGCGGGCTCGTCCTGGCCCTGGTCGCCAGCGGCGTCGGCATCTGGCAGGTGGACGAGCACGTCTACGCCACCGATGCGATGGCCGAGAACTACTGGGAGGCCCTGAGCTCCGGGGACGGTTCCGCCGCCGTCGGGATGTTCTCCTCCATGCCCGAGCTGGGCGCCCTCGGCCCCGCACAGAACCTGGTGCTCTCTGCCGAGGCGGAGGACGAGACCGCTGAGGAGGATTCGGACCGGGACGACGCAGACCGAGACGACCAAGACCAGGACGAATCGGGCGACGACGCGTCCGACGACTCTCCCGAGGCCGATTCCCCCGAGGACGAGTCGGACACCGAGGGCGAGTCGGACACTGAGGACACTGACGAGGCCCCCGCGCCTCCCGCCGAGGACCGCTTGGAGCTCGGCGCCGTGGACTCGGTGCTGCTGGACGGGGAGGCCCTGAGCCACTCGGCCGAGCAGATCGAGGGGCTGTCCATCACGGAACGCAACGACGGCGCCGACCTGGCCTTCACCGTCGACGGCGAGCCGCATGAGGCCCACCTGCCGATGTCGCGCGAGGGCAGCATCTGGTTCTTCTTCGACGACTGGAAGCTCGCCCCTGAGGCCCTGACCGAGGTGGACCTCTCCGTCCCGGCCGCCTCCCTGGGCGGGATCGGCCAGGTCGAGGTCAACGGACAGCCGGTGAACCTCCACGAGGACGGCGCCACGCTGGCGGCCTTCGTCCCCACGGTGATCGACGTCGGCATCGACAGCCAGTGGCTGACCGGCTCCGGACACGACGTCGTCACCGCCGAGGGCGACCACCGGATCGACATCGAGCTGGAGGCCTCGGAGACCGCCGCCGAGCTGCTGCATGACGAGGTGGAGGAGTACCTCACCGGCTGCGCCGAGCAGGAGGTGCTGATGCCCAGCGGCTGCCCGATGGGGGTCACCACACCCAACCAGGTGGACGCCGAGACGATCTCCTGGGAGATGCCCGACCCCGCAGACATCTCGCTGACCTTCGACGACGACGGCTGGTCGATCTCCGGGGCCGACAACCTCCGGGCCACCGTCACCTTCGAGTCCCTGGACTACTTCGACGGTGGTGAGCTCGACGAGAGCCACGACGTCAGCTTCGGCCTCGACATCCAGGTCGGAGCCAGCGGCGAGGACCTCGTCATCTCCGTGATCGGCGACTGAGCCGGACCACGCCCAGACCCTGCTCAGGCGGCGGCGCGCCCCGGCACCGGCTCCACCGGATCCAGGGGGTCCAGGTCCACCGTCCTGTCATGCCAGCGGTGTCCCAGCTCGATCAGCCCGGACCCGACCATGGCGGCTACGAAGGCCACCGCCAGCAGCTCCGCGCTGGGCATGGCGAAGAGGTGGTACTGCTGGGAGATCGGCACCAGAAGGGCCGCCGCCAGCAGCAGGTACATGGAGGCCAGCAGGATCATCCGCGGGGTGGTCAGCGGGCGCAGCGCCACGTTGAGCACCCACAGGCCCACCAGGGTCAGGCACAGGGTGGAGGCGGTCTGCACCCCGGCGGCCGGCTCCCCGAGGTGGCGGCCGGCCGCGCTGACGGCGATCACCGCCAGGCATATCGCCACCGACGCCGGGATGGAGAACAGCACGGATCGGCGCAGGAACCCCGGTCGGTACCGCCGGGTGTTGGGCATCAGCGCCAGGAAGAACGCCGGGCAGCCGATCATCAGGAAGTCCACGGTGGAGAACTGGCGCGGCAGGAACGGGAACTGCCAGAACATGAGCCCGAAGAACAGTCCCAGGACGATCGCGTAGGCCGTCTTGGTGAGGAACAGGTGCGCCACCCGCTCGGTGTTGGCGATGACCTTCCGACCTTCGGCCAGCACCTTCGGCAGGCGGTCGAACCGCCCGTCCAGCAGCACCATCCGGGACACCGCCTTCGTGGCAGGAGCCCCGTTGCCCATCGCGATGCCCAGATCCGCGCGCTTCAGGGCCAGCGCATCGTTGATGCCGTCGCCGGTCATCGCCACCACGTGACCGTTGGCCTTCAGCGCCTCCACCATGGTGCGCTTCTGCTCCGGGGAGACCCGGCCGAACACGGAATGGGTGGCCAGCGCCGACCGCATCGCCTCGGGATCCTCCGGCAGCCGGGAGGCGTCCACGCCGTCGCCGTCGACCCGCATCCCCACTTCCCGGGCCACCGCCGAGACGGTGCGCGGCGAGTCCCCGGAGATGACCTTCAGAGCCACGTTCTGCGCGCTGAAGTACTCCAGAGTCGACCGGGCGTCGGAGCGGACGTTCTCCTTGAACGTCAGCAGGGTGACCGGCATGAGCCCGTCCGGCAGTCGCTCGCCTCGTCCCAACGGTCCGCTGGCGCCGTCGAGGATGGGGCCCTCCAGCGGCGCGTGGGCGAGGACCATGGTCCGCAGCCCCTGGGCGGCGGTGGCCTCCATGTGCCCCAGCAGCCGGTCCACCTCGGCCTGAGGCGCCACATGCGGCGACTGCAGAATGTCGGGGGCGCCGAGGATCCAGTGCCCGGCCAGCTCCCCGGCGTCGTCGGCGAAGGTCACTGCGGACCACCGTCGGGCGGAGGAGAACTGCACCTGGTAGGCGGCGTGATGCCGCGGCAGGGCGGTGAAAGGCACCTGCAGGGCCGCCGCCGTCGGGTTGGCGTGCAGGTCCGCACCGAACCAGGCGAGCACCTGCTGCCACGGCTCGGTCCCCTCCAGCGCGGTGGAGGACGGGTCCCGGTGCTGCACTGCCGGAAGCCCGCGAGAGTCCAAGGGCGCCGCCCCGTGGAAGGCGATGGTGCCGTCGGTCAGCGTGCCGGTCTTGTCCAGGCAGACGACGTCCACCCGGGCCAGGATCTCCACCGCCGGCTGCTCCTGAATGAGGACCTTGTCCTGGGCCAGGCGCAGCGCGGCCACCGCGAAGGCGATGGTGGTCATCAGCGCCAGCCCCTGCGGGATCATCGCCGTCACCGAGGACACGGCGGTGACCATCGCCTCCCGCCATTGGCCGGAGGCCCACGCGTGGCTCCACCCGCCGAAAGCCTGCATCTGCCCGTTGAAGACGATCGCGGTGATGGGCAGCAGCACCAGGGACAGCCAGAATGCGACCTTCTCGAGGGCGCGGCGCAGCTCCGAGTTGATCTTCTGGTAGCGCTTGGCCTCGGTGGCGAGCTTCACGGCATGGGCGTCGTCGCCCACCGCGGAGACCACGAAACGCCCGGTGCCGGCCAGGACCGCGGTGCCGGAGAGGACGATGTCGTCACGGCGCTTCGGCACCGGATCCGACTCGCCGGTGAGCATGGACTCGTCCACGTCCAGTCCGGAGGAGGAGATCACGACGCCGTCGGCGGGCACCTGGTCGCCACGGCGCAGCTCCACGACGTCGTCGAGGACGATCTGTTCCCGGTGGGTCTCCACCAGCATCCCGTCACGCAGCACCGTGATGCTGTCCTGGTGCAGCAGCGCGATCGCGTCCAGCTTCCGCTTGGCCGAGTATTCCTGGATGAGCCCGATGACCACGTTGGCGACGGCGGCCACGGCGAACAGCAGGTCCAGCCAGCGGCCCAGGATCACGATGACCAGCGCGCAGACCCCGATGATCAGGTTGAACAGCGTCATCAGGTGGGTGCGCAGGATCTCCGCGATGGAGCGGGAGGTGGTGTGCGGCTGGACGTTGGCCAGCTGCAGCCGCTGGCGCTCGGCCACCTGGATGGAGTTCAGCCCTTGGGCCTCCAGGACGGCAGGGTCGACGGCGGACCGGAGCTCCGCAGGCGTGCGGACGTCCGTCTTCTGAGCAGCCACGTGCTCCGTCCTTGTCGGGGTCGAGCGGGGACACCGGGCGCGGGCACGCCCGGCCCCATTCTAGAGGCGCCGCCCCGCCCTGCCCTCAGCCCTGAGGAGGAGACTCTGCCCACAGCTGCTCCGCCGACGCGGGCTCAGCGCACACCCCACGTGTAGGTCTGCTTGCGCAGGCTCAGATACATGAACGTCTCGGTACCGACCACTCCGGGCACCGTGCGGATCCGTTGGGAGACGATCTCCAGCAGGTGATCGTCGTCCTCGCAGACCACCTCCACCAGCAGGTCGAACGCCCCGGCGGTGATCACCACGTAGTCGACCTCGTCATAGGCTTCGATCTCCTGGGCCACCGGCTCCAGGGCTCCCTCCACCCGGATGCCGATCATCGCCTGCCGCGGGAACCCCAGCTCCAGCGGGTTCGTCACCGCCACGATCTGGATGACCCCCAGCTCCTGGAGCCGGTGCACCCGGTGCCGGACAGCAGCCTCGGAGAGGCCCACCTCCTTGCCGATGGAGGCGAAGGAGCGGCGGCCGTCCTGCTGCAGCAGCTCGATGATCGCCTTGTTGACGTCGTCGATCTCGGCAGCCCGGTGGTTCCTGTTCTTCACCATGTCCCCCAGCCTTTCACAGCGCCGCCAGTTTCCGGCCCCGCCAGTACCGCCACACCTGGACGCCCACCACCAGCGCGATCGCGCCGAGGAACATGGCCGAGCCCAGCACGTTGACCTCCGCCGGGATGCCCCGCCGCGCGGCCACATAGGCGTACTGCGGAAAGGTCGTGTAGGCCCCCGAGTTGAAGTTCGCCACGATGAAGTCGTCGAAGCTGATCGCGAAGCTCAGCAGCGCCGCGGCCGCGATCCCGGGGATCAGCAGCGGGAAGGTCACCTTCCAGAACGCGGTGCGTCCCGAGGCGTAGAGGTCCGCGGCCGCCTCCTCCAAGGCCGGGTCCAGGGTTGCGATGCGCGCCCGGATGGCCACCACCACGAAGGAGATGCAGAACATGATGTGGGACAGCACGGTGGTGCCCATGCCCAGCTGGACGCCCAGGTTGAGAAACTGGGACAGCAGCGAGGCTCCCAGCACGACTTCCGGGGTGGCCAGCGGCAGGAAGATCAGCATGTTCGCCGAGCCTGCGAAGCGGAACCGGTAGCGCTCGAGCCCGAAGGCGATCATGGTGCCCAGCACGGTGGCCACCGTGGTGGCGATGACCGCCACCATCAGTGAGTTCCCGAACGCCTCGCACAGCTGGGAGGGGCGGCACGGGTCCTGCCAGTTGGCCAGGGTGAACCCGCGCCAGGTCAGGTTGGTCCGGCCGGCGTCGTTGAACGAGAACACGAAGATGTAGGCGATCGGGACGAGCAGGTAGACGAACGCCAGCCCGCCGACCACCGGCACGAACCACCGACCGGCGTCGAACCGGCGTCGGGGCGTGGGCGCGGCGTGACGGGTGGCCGGATCCGTGCTCATGGTCTCTCCCCTCATACGATCTCCTTCGTCCCGAAACGGCGCACGTAGAGCGTGACGAGGATCAGGATGATGGCCATCAGCACCGCAGACAGCGCGGCGGCCGAGGGATAGTCGGCCGCGTGGAAGAACCGGGAGTCGATGATCTGACCCACGGTGGTGGTGTCCACGTTGTTGCCCAGCATCACGGCGTTGACGTAATCGCCGGAGGCCGGGATGAACGTCAGGATGGTCCCCGCCATCACTCCGGGGGTGGACAGCGGCAGGGTGACCCGCAGGAACGTCTGGAAACCGCCCGCGTAGAGGTCCCCGCCGGCCTCGATGAGCCGAGTGTCCAGCCGCTCCAGATTGGCGTAGATGGGCAGCGTCATCAGCGGCAGGTACAGATACGTCATGCCGGCGACGACGGCGAGCGCGGTCGCGGTGAGCCGTCCGTCCTGGGGCAGCACGGAGATCGCCTTGAGGAACCCGACCACCCAGCTCTCGTCGGAGAGGATGAACCGCCAGGACTGCACGCGCAGGATGAAGCTGGAGAAGAACGGGGCGATGATGACCACCAGCAGCAGGCCCTGCAGCAGGTGCCGACCGCGCAGCCGCACCGCCACCAGGTAGGCCATGGGGTAGCCGATGCACAGAGCGGCCACCGTGGCGATGGTGGCGAACAGGAACGACCGCACGAAGGTGTCCCCGTAGGTGGTCATCACCTGTGCGTAGGTGGCGATGTTGAACCCGGGCACGAACTCCCCGGGCACGGCCCCCTCGGGGCGGACGTAGAGGGACATCGCGAGCATGGAGAACACCGGCACCACGAAGAACAGGGTGATGAAGGCGAACCCCGGGATGACCAGGAGCATGCCGAGCCGCCCGCGGGAGCGCCAGGTGCGGCGCTCCTCGGCGGACTGTTCGGGCGGGATGGGCGGCTCCACATGCTCCTGCGGCGTGGTGAGCTCCTCGGCGGCCCCGGCGGCGGTCTTCAGCGCCATCACAGCCCCTCGACGCCGGCGTCGGTGTCGGATCCGCCCGCCAGCCCGAACAGGTTCGCATCCTCCCACCACAGGTCGACCTCGGTGCCGGGACCGATGACCTCGGTGCGCAGGTTCTGGGAGAACACGGTCAGGCTCCCCGCGCCGGGGACCTCCACCTCATACTCGGTGGACACCCCGGTGTAGGCGACCTCGCGCACGCGTCCGCCGGTGACGCAGTTCCAGTCGGCCTCCGCGTCGGCGGGCCGCCGCCCGGCAGGGGTGAGGACGATCTTCTCCGGGCGGATCCCGACGACGATCCGGCCCTGCTGCTGCACGGCTCTGTCGGCGGCGAGCCGGCAGGTGGTCTCGCCGAACCGGACGGTCAGCCCCTGGGGCCCGGCGGCGCCGACCACCTCGGCCTCGAAGAGATTGGACTTGCCGAGGAAGTTCGCCACGAAGGCGGTGCGCGGAAGGTCGTAGAGCTCGCCGGGCGGACCGATCTGCTCGATGCGACCGGCGTTCATCACGGCCACGGTGTCGGCCATGGTGAGGGCCTCCTCCTGGTCGTGGGTGACGTGGATGAAGGTGATGCCGACCTCCTGCTGGATCTGCTTCAGCTCGGCCTGCATCTGGCGGCGCAGCTTCATGTCCAGGGCGCCGAGCGGCTCGTCCAGCAGCAGCACGTGGGGCTCGTTGACCACGGCACGGGCCAGGGCCACCCGCTGCTGCTGGCCGCCGGAGAGCTGGGCGGGACGCCGTTGGGCCAGGTGTCCCAGTTCCACCAGGTCCAACACCTTGGAGGCGCGGCCGAGCGCGTCGGGCACTTTGCGGCGCCGGAGCCCGAAGGCCACGTTCTCCAGGACGCTGAGATGGGGGAACAGCGCGTAGCTCTGGAAGACGGTGTTGACCTCCCGCTGGTGCGCCTTGGTGCCGGTGACGTCGTCGTCGCCGATGAGGATCCGCCCTCGGGTGGGGTGTTCGAGTCCGGCGACCATCCGCAGCGTGGTGGACTTGCCGCAGCCGCTGGGGCCCAGCAGCGCGAAGAAGCTGCCTGCCGGGACCTGGAGGTCGAGGTCGTCGACGGCGGTGAAGCCGCTGAACAGCTTGGTGATGCCTCGCAGGGCGAGGTCCTTGCCGGTGGCCGTCATCAGTTCCCGATCACCGCCTGGAACCGGTCGGTGAACTCGGCCTCCTCCTCGGCGTCCATGCTGCGGATGGTGTGCAGGTCCGCCTGCATCTCTTCGGTGGGGAAGATCATCGGATCCTCGGCGAGCTCGGGATCGATCTCCTCCATGGCCTCCTGGGCGCCCTGGACGGGGCACACGTAGTTGACGTAGGCGGCCACTTCGGCGGCCACCTCGGGCTGCAGGTAGAAGTCCATGAGCCGTTCGGCGTTGCTCTGATGCTCGGCGCCCTGGGGAATCAGCAGGTTGTCGGACCACAGGGCGCCGCCGGCTTCGGGGAGGCCGAACTCCCAGCGGTCTCCCTCTTCGAGGTTCAGCTGGGTGATGTCCCCGGACCAGGCCATCACAGCCAGGGCGTCCCCGGAGACCAGGTCCTCCATGTAGGCGTTGCCGCGCACCTGCCGGATCTGCCCGCTGGAGATCCCCTCCTCCAGCATCTCCAGCGCGGCCTCGAAGTCGTCTCCGTCGAAGGAGGTGACGTCGGCGCCCTGGTCGAGCATGATCAGCGCCAGAGTGTCCCGCCATTCGTCCAGGACCACCACCCGGCCGCGCAGGTCAGGGTCGGTGAGCAGCTGGGTGACCGAGTGGACGCCGTCGGGCACGGCCTCCCTGTTCCAGGCCAGTCCCGTCATCCCGGACTGCCAGGTCACCGAGTGGCGGCGATCGGGATCGAAGCCGACGTCGCGCAGGCCGGGCAGCAGGTTGTCCAGGTGTGGGATGTTCTCATGGTTCAGCTCGCGGACCTGGTCGGCGGCGATCAGCCGCGCGGCCATCCAGTCGGTGAAGGTGATGATGTCCTGGCCGAAGCCCTGCCCCTGGCGGAGCTGGTTCTGGACGGTGCCGTAGTAGCTCTCGTTGCCGTCGATGTCCTCGGCGTAGGTGACGCTGATCCCGGTCTCCTCCTGGAACCGCTCAAGGGTCGGGTAGCTGCCGGTGTCGCTGTCATAGTCCAGGTAGAGGCTCCAGTTGGCCCAGAACAGCGCCATGGACTCCTCGGAGAGGTCCTCGGCCGGTCCCTCCTCTGCGCCGGGGGTGCCGCCGGTGCCGCAGGCGCTGAGCGCACCGAGCAGACCGGCTGCACCGGCGCCCATCATCAGGCGACGGCGGGAGACGCGGCGACCCGCCAGTTGGGAGCGGACCAGCGAGCGGATCATGGGGTCCTGGGGGCGGGAGTCGGGGGTGCGGGGCATGGGATCCTCCTCGGTGCAGATGATGCGGTGGTGCGGGTGGTGCGGTGTTGGCGGTGGTGCGGGTGCTGGACGAGTAAGTGCGTGCTGCGAGTGGTCGGTGGGCTGCGGGTGGTGGCTGCGGGTCTGCTCCCCCTCAGGAGTCGAATCCGAGTCCGAGCCGGTCCAGGGTGCGGAGCCAGAGGTTGCGCCGCCCGGTCGCGTCCTCCCGGGCACGGGCCCAGGTGGTGATCATGATCCCCAGCCAGGCGAAGGGTTCCGGTGGGAAGGGCGGAGGGCGCTTCCGGACCATCTCCAGCCGGGTGCGTGCGGTGTCCAGGCCCTGCAGCCGGTCCAGCATGACGTCGGCGGCGAAGCGGGAGGCTCCCACCCCGAGGCCCGTGAACCCGGTCGCGTAGACGGTGCGACCCCCGTGGGCCTGGCCGAACAGGGCGCAGAACTGAGTGGAGGTGTCGATGACCCCGGCCCATCGGTGGGTGAATCGGATTCCCTCCAGCTGGGGGAAGGTCGCCGCGAAGTGGTCGGCGAGCCGCTGGAAGGTCTGCGGCCTGTCCAGGTGGTCCTCCCGGATGGACCGGCCGAAGTGGTAGACGACGTCGTAGCCTCCCCACAGGATCCGCCGGTCCGGGGTGATCCGGTAGTAGTGGAACTGGTTGCCGGCATCGGCCACGCCGACGGAGGGGTCCCACCTCAGGGCGGCCAGCTGCTCGGCGGTGAGCGGCTCGGTGGCGAGGACGTAGTCGTAGACGGGCACGGTCTCCCAGCGGGTGCGCAGATGCCGCCACGAGCGGCCCAGCGGGTTCGGGAAGGCGTTGGTGGCCAGCACCACCTGCCTGGCGCTGACGCCCGCGGAGCCGTGCGGGGTCTGGAGCCGGACCGTGACGCCGTCGCCGCCGGGGAGCTGCCGCAGCTGCGTGACGCGGCTGCGCTCGGCGATCCGCACCCCCAGACGTTCGGCGGTCTCGGCCAGGCCCCAGGCGAGGCGGGCGGGATCGACGACGGCGGTGCCGCGCGCGTCGTGCCGTCCCGCCAAGTAGGTCGGCGAGTCCAGGTGGGCGCGCACCGCCTCGGCGTCGAGGAACCCGGGGTCCTCCGGAGCGAGGGAGGCGACCTCATGGGGGCGGGTGGCCACGGTGAGCGACCCGCCACGTGCGAAGCCGCAGTCGATGCCGTACCGGGCGATCGTCTCCTCGATCTCGTCGAGGTTGCGCAGCCCCAGGCGTTCGAGGGCTTCGTACTCCTGCGGCCAGCGGCTGCGGCCGTTCTCCTCCCCATGGGTCAGGCTGGCCTCGCAGAAACCGCCGTTGCGTCCGGTGGCCTGCTCGGCGAGCCTGTCGGCCTCCACCAGCAGCACCCGGGTGCCCGGTGAACGTTCGACGGCGCGCAGGGCAGTCCACAGTCCGGTGAACCCGCCGCCGACCACCAGCAGGTCCGCCTGCTCCCCGTCCTTGACGGGAGGCCGTGCGGCGGGGCGGTCCGGGGTGTCCAGCCACAGCGGGACCGGGCGCGCGCCCTGGAGCGCGCGCCGCCCCCAGCCAGTGGTCGTCGTGGTCTCCATGACGCTCCGTCCTACTCGCCGTCTCCGATGAAGCTCATGACGTGCTTGATGCGGGTGTAGTCCTCGAGGCCGTACAGGGAGAGGTCCTTGCCGTAGCCGGAGTGCTTGAAGCCGCCGTGCGGCATCTCCGAGAGGTAGGGGATGTGGGTGTTGATCCACACGCAGCCGAAGTCCAGCTCCTTGGCGGCCCGCATCGCCCGGCCGTGATCGGTGGTCCACACGCTGGAGGCCAGCCCGTACTTCACGTCGTTCGCCATCGTGAGGGCCTCGGCCTCGGAGGAGAAGGTCTGCACGGTGATGACGGGGCCGAAGATCTCCTCCTGGATGAGCTCGTCGTCCTGGGCGAGCCCGTCCAGGATCGTGGGGGCGTAGAAGTAGCCGCTCTCCCCCACCCGGTGCCCGCCGGTGATCAGCTGCACGTGCTCCGGCCGCGCGTCGACCTTCGCGGTGACCGTGGCCAGCTGGTCCGCGTTGTTCAGCGGGCAGACGTCGGCCTCATCGTCGGGGCCGCCCAGCGTGGTGCTCTCGGCCTGTGCCTTCAGCGCGGCGAGGAACTCGTCGTGGACGGACTCGTGGACGAGCACACGGGTCGCCGCCGTGCAGTCCTGGCCGGCGTTGAAGTACCCGGCCGCCGCGATGCCCTCGGCGGCGGAGGCGAGGTCGGCGTCGTCATGGACGATCACCGGGGCCTTGCCGCCGAGCTCCAGATGCACCTTCTTCAGGTCCTGGGAGGCCGCCTGCGCCACCTGCATGCCCGCGCGCACCGACCCGGTGATGGCGACCATCTCGGGCACCGGGTGCGCGACCAGGGCGCGGCCGGTGTCGCGGTCCCCGCAGATCACATTGAACACTCCCGGCGGGAGGATCTGTGCGCAGAGCTCGGCGAACAGCGTGGAGGTGGCCGGCGTGGTGTCGCTGGGCTTGAGCACGATCGTGTTGCCGGCGGCCAGGGCGGGGGCGACCTTCCAGATCAGCATGGGCAGCGGGTAGTTCCACGGGGTGACCTGGCCGACGACGCCGATCGGCTCCCGGCGCACGAAGGAGGTGTGGTCCTCCATGTACTCGGCCGCCGCCTTGCCCTCCAGCAGGCGGCCGGCGCCGGCGAAGAAGCGGAAGTGGTCGATGTTGACCGGCATCTCCTCGGAGGCGGTGAGGTGACGGGGCTTGCCGGTGTCCTGGCATTCGGCGTCGACGAACTCGTCGAAGCGCGCCTCCAACGCGTCGGCGATCTTCAGCAGCGCCTCGCCACGTTCCTTCGGAGTTGTCCGCTTCCAGCTCTCGAAGGCCCGGGCCGCCGCGGCGAAGGCCGCGTCGACGTCGTCGGCTCCGGAGAGCGGCGCCCGGGCGTAGACCTCGCCCGTGTGGGGGGCGATGACGTCATAGGTCGCCCCGGTGACCGCAGGCACCGTCTGGCCGTCGATCACGTTGAAGAACTCCGTCAGTGCCATCCGTGGCCTCCTATCTCCTGCTCGGCTCCGTGCGAGCCGCGCATCTGATGTGATCCAGGTCACTTCGACCTACGCTACAGGGGATGTACGGATCAAGCCAAGCATCGGCTTGTGAACAACTGATTTCGTCGCTGATACAGATAAAGTTCGCTGATTCTCTTGAATCCGAGGGTGACCCGGGGCACCATGGGTCCATGACTGAACGAGCCCTCCCCCCGGAGGAGGCCTCCCGCCTCCAGTCCGCGGCCACCCAGCACCTGTGGATGCACTTCACCCGGCACGGCGACCTTCCCGAGACCGGCGTGCCGATCATGACGCGCGGAGAGGGCGTCCACCTGTGGGATGCCGACGGGAAGCGCTACATCGACGGGCTCGCCGGCCTCTTCACCTCCCAGCTGGGCCACGGCCGGCGGGATCTCGCCGAGGCGGCCGCGCAGCAGATGGGGACCTTGGAGTTCATGCCGCTGTGGTCCTATGCGCATCCGCCCGCCATCGAGCTGGCCGAACGGCTCGCCGGTCTCACACCCGGGGACCTGGACCGCGTGTTCTTCACCAACAGCGGCAGCGAGGCCGTGGAGACCGCCTGGAAGCTGGCCAAGAACTACTTCCGGCTGACGGGACGCCCCGGCAAGCACAAGGTCATCAGCCGGACCACCGCCTATCACGGCACCACCCACGGAGCACTGTCCATCACAGGGCTCGCCGGACTGAAGCAGCCGTTCGAGCCCCTGGTTCCCAGCACGGTGCACGTCAGCAACACCAACGCCTACCGGGCCTCCGAGCTGACCGCCGGAGCCCTGGAGGTCACCGATGAGCAGAGCCTGGAGCGCTTCGGCCGATGGGCGGCCGACCAGATCGGCCTGGCCATCGAGGCGGAGGGTGCGGACTCGGTGGCCGCCGTGTTCCTGGAGCCCGTGCAGAACGCCGGCGGCTGCTTCCCACCCCCACCCGGATACTTCCAGCGGGTCCGCGAGATCTGCGACGAGCACGACGTGCTGCTGGTCTCCGACGAGGTCATCTGCGCCTTCGGCCGGCTGGGCCACATGTTCGGCGCCGAGCACTTCGACTACCAGCCGGACATGATCACCACCGCCAAGGGCATCACCTCCGGCTACGCGCCCCTGGGAGCCGTGCTCGCCTCGGAGCGACTCATGGAGCCCTTCCTGCAGTCCGGGGCCATGTTCGGCCACGGCTACACCTTCGGCGGCCACCCGGCCTCCACCGCCGTCGGGGTGAAGAACCTGGAGATCTTCGAGTCCGAGGGCGTCCTCGAGCATGTGCAGCAGCACGCCGGCACCTTCCGCAGCACCCTGGAGCGGCTGCTCGACCTGCCGATCGTCGGCGATGTCCGCGGCGAGGGCTACTTCTACGGGATCGAGCTGGTCAAGGACAAGACCACCCGGGCCAGCTTCAGCGCCGAGGAGTCCGAGCGGATCCTCTTCGGGTTCATCTCCAAGAAGCTCTTCGAGGAAGGCCTCTACTGCCGAGCGGACGACCGCGGCGACCCCGTCATCCAGCTCAGCCCGCCGCTGATCGCCGGACCGGACGACTTCGAGGAGATCGAGCAGATCCTGCGTCACGTGCTCAGCGAGGCCTGGACGCTGCTCTGACCAGCGGGCCGCGCCGCCGTCGCCGTCGCCGTCGCGTGCTGCCCCCGTCCCCCGCGCATCTGCACCATCAGATCACGTCTGCACACCCATATCTGGTGGGGCAGACGTGATCTGGTGGTGCAGAACCTGACGCTCAGCCGACGGTGACCTGCCCGCCGAGCAGCGTGCACCGCGCCGGGAGCTCCGGAAGGTGGTCCGGGTCCGCGGTGATCGGGTCCTCCTCCCAGAGAGCCAGGTCGGCGACCGCACCCGGTGCGACGACGCCGAGGTCCTCCCGGCCGAGCGCCTCGGCCGCCCAGCGGGTGTACCCCAGCAGCGCCTCGGCCGCGCTGAGGCGCTGCTCCGGCTCGAACACCGGCGCCGTCGGGTCACCGGGGGTCCGTCGCAGCTGCGCCCAGGCCATGCCGAGCCGGGCGTCCAACTGAGCCACCGGCCAGTCGGACCCGAGCGCAAGGCGGCCTCCGGCGTCGAGGACGTCCCGGGTCCGGTAGGCGTGCCCGGCACGCTCCGGGCCCAGCCGGGCCGCGAAGGAGTCGGAATGGTCCGCCTCGCGCCACTGCATATGCAGCGGCTGCATGGAGGCGACCACTCCCGAGGCGGCCAGCGCCGCGACGTCGTCATCGGTCAGGGTCTCCAGATGCTCGATGCGGTGCGGTGCCCCGTGAAGGGAGTGCGCTGGGCCGGACGCCCCCTCCAGGGTGTGGTACACCTGCAGCGCGTGCGCGACGCCGGCGTCGCCGCAGGAATGGGTGGCCAGCTGGAATCCCGCCTCATGGTAGGCCCGGCACACCTGGTCGTAGCGCCGCACCGAATGCCAGAACGGGCGGGTCGAGTCGCCTGCGGCGTCGGGTTCGTGGAGCCAGGCGGTGCCGGCGTCGATGACGCCGTCGAGGAACATCTTGATCAGGGAGACCTGGAACCGGGGTCCCCCGGGATGCTCGGCCCCAGCGTCGCCGAGGCGCAGGATCCGGTCCGCGACGGCGGCATCGTCGTCTCCCGGCTGGTGCCACAGCGCGATGTGGAGACGCACGGGCAGACCCCCGGGCAGCGCCTCCACCTCCTCCAGCGTGCTCAGCGTGGAATCGCGGCCGTCCATGACCACCGCACTGGTCACCCCGGAGGCCGCACTCTGAGCCAGGATCCGCTGCACCCGGACCGCGACCTCCTCGCCGCCGCCCGGGGGTGCGGCGTCCAGTACAGCCATGAAGGCGGGGATCTCCCGCAGCTCTCCGGTGGGGCGCCCGTCCGGACCGCGGACGATCTCGCTGGCGTCGGAGAAGACGTGGTCGACGTCGAGCCCCGCCGCGTCCAGAGCCGGCTGGTTGGCCAGGCCCGTGTGGAGGTCGTAGAAGATCAGGGCCAATGGGTGCCCGGCGGCGGCCTCATCGAGGAGGTCGCCGCGGATCCCATGCCCGTCGAAGGCCTTGTAGTCCAGGTTCCAGCCGCGGATCCAGCCTCCGGGCGACAACTCGGCGGCCGCGGCGGCGACGGCCTGGCGGACCTGCGCCAGCTCGGTCAGCCCGTCGAGATCCAGTCCGACCGCCAGCTCTGCACCCCAGACCGGGTGCATATGGGAGTCGATCAGCCCGGGAGTGAGCACGGCCCCGGCGGCGTCGATGATCTCCGTGCCCGGGCCGGCCAGTGCACGGATCTCCTCATCGGTGCCGAGATGCGTGATCCGGCCGTCGGCGACGGCGAGCGCGGTCTCGGCCGCTTCGGCCGCACCATGCTGGGACGTCATGGGCCGGATACGGGCTCCGGTGATGATGGTGTCCACCATGGTGGGGCCTCCTGTCAGGTGGGTGCTCCGGTGCGGGTCAGCAGGTCGGGTCAGCAGGGTCGGTCAGGCGGTATGAGTCAGACGTCGTCGGGTGCGGGCGGCCGCCGGTGCCGCCAGGGCCGGATCTGCTCGAACCGCGCGGCGACGTCGAACACCGTGCTCTCGTCGTAGGGATGCCCGACGATCTGCAGACCGACCGGCACTCCCCGAGCCACGCCCGCCGGGACCGACAGCACCGGGCACCTGTTCGCCACGTTGAACGGGACGGTCATATGGGCCTCCCAGTAATGCTCCACATGCCGGTCTCCCCCGGAGGCCACATCGGGAACGGTCAACCCGTCCAGACACCGGGCCTCCGCGGGGAGCGCCAGCACGGCGGAGGTCGGAGTGACGAGCACATCGGCTCCTTCCATGACCGTGGCCAGCTGGGCCTGCATGGCGGCTTCCCGTTCGAGCGTCTCGAACAGCGAGAGCCGGCGGGCGTGGGCCCGAGCATCGGCGATGAACCGCAGCGTGTAGTCCTCCGCGGTCTCCTCGCGGCCGGCGAGCAGTCGACTCATACCCTCGGCGAGGATGTGTCCGAAGTGCGCCATCGTGGTCTCACGGATCTCCGACGTCGTCCACGGCGGCGACACCTCGACGATCTCCGCCCCGGCCTGCTCCATGGCGAGGACCGCCGCGTCGACCTGCTCACGGACCGAGCGCTGCACGGGGTAGTCGCCCAACGCCGCGCTGTAGGCGATGCGACGTCCCCGCAGATCCTCCGGCGCCCGGTCAGCGTCGGCTGACGGCACGGCCTGCGTGGGCACGGTGGCGTGGTCGGCGGGATGGACCCCGCGGATGACTTCGGTGAGCAGGGCGACGTCCCCCACGGTCCGTCCCATGGCCCCGTCACCGCGGTACCAGTCGGCGGCGAAGGGTCCGACGCCCGGCACAGAGCCATAGGGCCCCTTATAGCCGACCACTCCGGTGAACGACGCTGGCAGCCGGGTGGAACCGGCGATGTCCGAGGCGGTGGCCAGCGGGGTCAGGCCCGCAGCGAGGGCGGCCGCTGCCCCGCCGGAGGATCCTCCGGGGCTCAGCGACCTGTCCCAGGGGTTGCGGGTCACACCCCACAGCCGCGTGTGGGTGAAGGTCGCACAGGAGAACTCCGGGGAGGTGGTCCTCGCGTGGATGACCCCGCCGTGACGGCGCAGCCGCTGCACCACGGGATGGTCCTCGCCCGCGATCTCGTCGGCGTAGGCGGCCATGCCCTGGCTCAGGGTCCGTCCGGCGAGCGCATGCTTCTCTTTGGTCGCCACGGGCAGGCCCACGAGCCGTCTCCTGTCCCCTTCGGCTGTCCCGCTCCCCGCGGCATAGTGGTCATCCGCCGCCCTGGCCTCACGGCGCGCCTGATCCCGCAGGACCTCGGTGAACGCGTTCACCGGCGGCTCGGCCTCCGCGTCGGCATCGATGCGTTCCAGCAGCTGCTCCAGATACTCGGAGGGGGCGAGGTCCCGTCGGGCGAAACGGCGGAGCACCTCCCGCGCGGACAGATGGGCCAGGCAGTCGCTGCGACCGTCGGCCTGCGAGGCCATGGCTTCCGCCGTCATGCCTCCTCCGCCTCCTGGAGCCGGCCTCCTGGCGCGACGCCGTCCAGTTCCCCCGTCACCAGACGCGTCACCAGCGCGGTGAGCACCTCCAGGCCGGTGACCAGATCCGCGTCGGAGGTGAACTCACGCTCGCAGTGTGAGACGCCGTCCGCCGACGGGACGAAGAGCATCACGGCAGGCACGATGCGGTTCATCGGTATGGAGTCGTGGCCTGCCAAGGTCGTGAGCCTCAGGGACTCCACCCCGACGTCGCGGCAGGCCTTGGCGGCCAGATCGAGCCCCGCCTCGGGGAACGTCTGGACGGGCCGGACGTCGAAGTCCTCCGCGCTGATCTCCACGCGACTGCGCGCGGCGATGTCCGCGAACTCGTTCAGCAGCAGTTCGCGCGCCCGCTCCACGTCCTGGCGGCGGTCCGCGCGCAGGTCTACGACGAGGTCCACCTGGCGGGGCACCACGATCGGTGAGTTCGGCTCGACGTCGAACTTTCCCACCGAGGTGACGATGGACTCCGGCTCGAAGTGCCGGACCACGTCCTCCACGGCGATCACCGCCCGCGACGCCGCCACCAGGGCGTCACGGCGGTCGGCCATCAGCGTGGCGCCAGTGTGGGACTGCTCCCCGACCACGCTGACGAGGAGCTTCTGCGTGTGCCAGCTCCGCTCGACGATCCCGATGGGCACCTCGGCCCGTTCCAGCCGGCGTCCCTGTTCGATGTGGATCTCTGCGTAGGCGGCGGCCTGCGGCCCCGGTCCGTCCCCTCGGCGACCGATGGACTGCAACGCCTCCTCCACCGTGACGCCCTGCGGATCCCGGGTCTGGCGCGTCTGGTCGGCGTCCAGCAGGCCCGCATACACGGAGCTGCCCATGATCGACGGCGGGAAGCGGGCACCCTCCTCGTTGAACCAGTCCACCACCGCCACGTTGACCTGCGGCATCAGGGTTCCGGCGGCGACCGCGGCGTCCAGTGCGGCCGCCGCATGGAGCGCGGCCACAACCCCGTAGGTGCCGTCGAAACGACCGCCGAGGGGCTGGCTGTCCAGATGGGAGCCGACCACCACGCACGGGGCGCCCTCCACCCACCGGCTCACGGCGAAGATGTTGCCGATCTCATCGGTGGTCACTGTGAAGCCGAGCTCCTCGGCGCGGCTCTCGAACCAGTCCCGCACCTGTCCGTGCTCCGCTGTGCCGGCCTGACGGTCGATGCCTCCGGCCTCGGTGGCGCCGAACCTCGTCGTGTGGTGGAAGTCCCGCAGGAACATCTCGCGGTCCGGGCCCCATGCGTCGCCGTCCGCGCGGTGCGGCGCGGACCCGGAGCTCGTGCTCTGCTCGGTCATGCTGATTCTCCTCGTCTGTGATGCTCGTGCCCTCAGCGCCGGTCCGCCTGTGCCTGACCCGCCTGCTCCTGGCCCGTCTGCTCCTGGTCCTCCGAGTCCCAGAGCTCCTTCCGGAAGTCCCGGGTCCGCGCCCGGAACGTCGCCATGATCCCCGGCTCCCGCGGGCGGGTCACCAGACTCACCCCGATGAACACGACGATGTTCAGCAGCAGCGCCAGCAGTCCCCCGCCGCCGGCGGCGAAGGGTCCTGGCAGCACCTCCGGCACCGCCGTGAACAGGACGACGCCGCCGACGCCGACCACCAGCCCCGCCGTCGCGCCGGCCACGCTGGCCCGCGACCAGAACAGGGCTCCCAGGGTGGGGACGATGACCTGGGCCAGACCGGCGAAGGCGACCAGGCCGATCGTGACCAGCAGACCCGGGATGTACAGCGTCATCACGTAGGCGACGGCAGAGAACACCAGGATCGCCCAGCGACCGACCCACACCCGCTTGTTCTCCGTGAGGTTCTTCTGCACGTACTTCTCATGGAAGTCCACGGTGTAGCTGGCGGCCATGGCGTGGACCTGGGAGTTCGCCGTCGACATCGCCGCAGCGGCACCGCAGGCGATCAGCACCAGCGCCAGCACGATCGGCGCATAGTCCAGCAGCATGCGTGGCAGCACCTGATCGGCCGCCTCCACGTCCGGGTCCAGGACCACCGCGGCATTGCCGATCAGCATGGAGCCGACATAGCTGATCGCCGCGACGGCGAGCAGGAACGGCATCAGGTCGAACAGCCGGGGCGACCGTGTCGCATACATGCGAGTCCACATCTGCGGCCCCATGAAGGCGCCGATGGGTGTGATGACGAACATCGCGATCCACGCCATCCATGCACCGTCGGCAAGGATCAGGTTCTCCGGCTGGATCTGCTCGATCTCGTCGAACATGGTGCCCATGCCGCCCACCTCGCCGACCAGGAAGATCCCGGCGGTGATCATTCCGGTGAAGAGCAGGACGCCGTAGAAGATGTCGGTCCAGGCGACCGCACGCAGGCCGCCGGACCAGACGTAGATGATGATGACCAGGTAGAACAGCAGCCCGGCCAGCCAGAACGGCAGAACCCCGTTCGAGGCGACCTCCATCAGATACGCCCCGCCGGTGAGCTGGATCTGCAGATGCGGCAGCGTGAAGACCAGCAGGATGACCGCGATGAAGGTGCCCAGCTTCCGGGAGCCGTAGAGGTCCACGAAGAAGTCCCGCGGGGTGACGTAGCGGCCCCGCTTGCCGTGGAACCAGATGCGCTTGCCCACGAGGTAGTACATGACCCCGAAGAAGATGTTCCAGGCGATGGCGGTCCAGTAGAGGGGCCCGTCCAGGTAGAAGCTCGCGTTGGAGCCGAGGAAGGCGAAGGCGCTCCACCATGTGGCCGCCACGGTGAAGAAGACCGCGATGGAGCCCATGCCGCGGCCTTGGATGAAGAAGTCCTCCGCGGTGGCCGCAGCCTTCCGTGAGGCCAGCCCGCCCATGATCAGGGGGATCAGCAGGAAGCTGCCAATCACCAGGAGTCCGACGATCTCGGTGGTGGTCATGCGTGCTCTCCTCCGTCCGCGCCGGACTCAGGGGCGGCATCGTCGACGTCTGCCCTCCTCCGGCCCCAATGGGTGCGGTAGCCGATGAACAGGACCACACACATCAGGGCCCAGACGATGATCGTGAATCCATAGATGAACGGCATCCCGAAGATCCTCGGCTCGGCGACGTCATGGAAGAAGAGCACACCGGGGAACTCCATGACGGCGAATCCGAGGATGACGCAGGTCCAGAGGATCACCGCAGTTCGTGTAGGTCTTCTCTGCCAGGTCATGCACACCTCTCCTCGTCCTCGACCTCACTGTTTCGTCAGGTTCATTCTCTGCTTCAGACATGTCAGTCACGTCACCGGGACATTGCGACGCCGTGTCCCGGCACGCTCACGCGCGGAACGCGTAGTGCCGCCCGGAGACGGCGTCCACCAGCACCTCGACGGCCCTGCCTCCAGCAGCGCCGGTGATCCACCAGTTCGGCTTCGCCACGCAGACCGGGTCACGCCCGAGGGTCAGCCCACCGCCGATCCCCCAGCGACGTCGACGCAGGAGCACGTTGCCCAGGACCCGGCGTGCGGCGCGCACGGCCTCCTCCCGTCCGATCTGTGCCTCAGGCGCGGGGCTCGCGGCGGAGAGCTGATCGAGAGCCAGGAACTCGACCTCGGTCCAGGGCTCGGCGACATAGGCCCGTCCGCCGATCAGATCGACCAGCGCGTGGCCGGTCAGCGGGGGTCTGCGCGCCCCGGGCCGGGTGGAGCCCACGAACTCCACTGCGAGCAGCGGATGCAGATGCAGCTCGGCCTGCAGGTCCGCGGCCCCGGGCGGTGGAAGGCGACCGGCCACGGTCTGCACCGCCTGCTCCCTGCCGATCTGCACCGGCCAGGCACAGTCCGGCACCAGCGGTGGCTCCGCGGTCGGGGGCGCCGTCGGGGGCGCCGCCTGAGGCACGCCCGATATGGACCGGACGGTCTCAACCACGCTCCCGACCCTCCTGCTGCGGCCGCTGCGTGGCCAGCGAGGCGTCCTCCCCGAGGACGAACCGGGCCGGGACGGCGCCCACCTTGGCCGTCTCCTCCACCGCACGCAGCACTCTCTCCGGCACCGGGTCCACCGACGCCGTCGCCAGGGAGACCACCACGATCGTCACGGTCGAGGACAGGATCCCCACAACCATGGCGTCGACCCCGAGACCGTCGGCCGAGCCGAGCATCTCGGCGGCCACCGCCCCGACGGTGCCGGCGATCATGGAGGAGATCGCCCCGGCGGAGTTGGCCCGCTTCCACCACACGGCACACACATAGGCCGGCACGAAGGCCGCACCCAGCACGGAGGTGGCGAAGACGACGACGTCGAAGACCCCCGGCGGCCGGGTCATGGCAAGCACGAGCCCGATCACCGCGAGGATGAGGATGGTCAGCCGGGAGACCGCGACCGCCGAACGCTCGGACATGTTCTTCTGCACGAACCGGCCCCACAGGTCCTGGGAGGCGATGGTGCCCGCCTGCAGCAGCAGCGCATCCGCCGTCGACATGATGGCCGCCATGATCGCGGCCATGACCAACCCGACGGCGAAGGACGGCAGGACGGTCTCGGCCACGCTGAAGATCGCCATCTCCGGGTCGTCCAGGTTCGGCACGATCAGCAGCGCCATCATGCCCACCAGGTACGCGCCGGGGATGAACAGCAGGTTGAAGCCGGTGGCATAGAGCCCGGCACGGCGGGCCACCGATGGGCGCCGCATGGACATGTGGCTGACGTTGACGTGCGGCCAGCCCATATAGCCGATGCTGAACACCAGCAGCGCTCCGAGGATGATGCCCCACTGCCCGAAGTACTGGCCCTCGGCTCCCCACATGGTGAGCAGGTTCTGGTTGATCGCTCCGATGCCCTCGTGGCCGGCAGTGAGCCCGCCGACATGCTGCAGCGTGGCGATCAGGATCCACAGCATGCCGATGACGAGGATGATCGCCTGGGCAAAGTCCGTGTAGGCCACCGCCAGGTAGCCGCCCATCAGGGTGTAGCCCACGATGACGCCCACCGCGATGATCAGCGAGACGTTGAGGTCCAGGCCGGTGACCATGGAGAGCCCCTGGCCGCCGGCGAGCAGCTGGGCGAGCACATAGAAGAACATGCAGAACAGCGCGATCGGTGCGGCGACGGCCCGGGTCCACGCCGAAGGATAGCGATGCTCGAGGTACCCGATGGAGGTGATCGAGCCCAGCAGGTGGGAGAGCTTGCGCATGCGCCGTCCCAGCACCGAGAGGTTCAGCACGCCGCCGCCGAGGTCGCCGAGGGCGTACCACATCGAGAAGTACCCCTGGGAGTAGCCCAGCCCGCCGGCGCCCAGGAACATGTAGCCGGACATGGAGGTGCTCTGCAGGCGCAGCGCGGTCACCGCGGGCCCGAGGCTGCGGCCGCCCAGCAGGTAGCCCTCCCGGTCCCGGGTGCTGATCCTCGAGACCCAGGCCCCGATGGCCAACAGCATCAGGAAGTAGACCACCAGGAAGACGATCTCCACGCTCATGCGTCCTCGCCCCCGTCCGCGTCCCGGTGCCGCGATGTGGAGGGGGCCTCACCGCGGACGGGCGGTCGCCCCTCGTAGTCGGCGTCCTCCACGGCCCAGCCGCGCGTGCTGACATAGAACACGAGCGTGTAGACCACCCAGAAGCCCATGACCGCGGCCATGATCACGGTGGTGCTCGTCGGCAGCCCGAACATGGCTCAGCCCGCCGCACCGTCGTCGGCCGTACGGGCCACGTGGTCGTCGGCCACCGCGAGCGCGGCGTCGAGGGCGTCCAGACCGGTCAGCGCGTCCTCCGCAGAGATGTTGATCGGCGGGGCGATGTGGATGCGATTCATATTCGTGAACGGCAGCACCCCGCGGTGCTTCGCCTCCGCCACGATCCTCCCCATGACCTCCGGGGTCTGCCCGTAGGGAGCCAGCGGGGCCCGGGTCTGCCGGTCGGCCACCAGCTCCACCGCCCAGAAGGCGCCGAGCCCGCGCACGTCGCCGACGCTCGGGTGGTCCTCCAGGAAGCGGGCCGCCCGTGGGCCGATGACCTCCTCCCCCAGCCAGCGCGCGTGCTCCACCATGCGCTCCTCGCGCATCGCCGTGATGGTGGCGACGGCGGCGGCCGCGGCCAACGGGTGGCCCGAATAGGTCAGTCCACCCGGGTAGGGGGTCTGCGCGAAGCTGGAATAGATCGCATCGTCCATGGCCACGCCGCCCATCGGCACGTAGCCGGAGGTCACGCCCTTGGCGAAGGTGACGATGTCCGGTTCGATGCCGGCGTGCTGGTGGGCGAACCAGGCGCCGGTGCGCCCGAACCCGACCATCACCTCGTCGATGATCAGCACGATGCCGTGCTCATCGCAGAGCCGCCGCACGCCCTTGAGGTATCCCGGCGGAGGCACGTAGATCCCCGCGGTGCCGGGGACGGGTTCGAGGATGATCGCCGCGATCTGGTCGCCGCCCTCGTAGGCGACGACGTCCTGCAGATGCTGCAGCGCACGTTCGGCCTCCTGGTGGTCGTCCTGCGCGCCGAAATGGGACCGGTAGGTGTAGGCGGGCATGAAGTGCACGACGCCGTCGGCGGCGTGGTCGGAGGGGAGCCGGCGGGGGTCCCCGGTGAGGTTGATCGCCAGCTGGGTACCCCCGTGATAGGAGCGGTAGGCGGAGAGCACCTTGTGTCGCCCCGTGTGCAGCCGCGCCATGCGGACCGCGTGCTCGTTGGCGTCGGCACCCCCGTTGGTGAAGAACACGTGCTGGATGTCCTCGGGCAGCAGCTCGGTGATGAGCCGCGCGGCCTCGGAGCGGGCGATGTTGACGTGCTGCGGCGCCACGGTGCACAGCTCGGCGGCCTGCTCCTGGATGGCCCGCACGATGGCGGGATGCCGGTGGCCCGCGTTGGTGAAGATCAGCTGGGAGGTGAAGTCCAGCAGCCGGTTGCCGTCCCCGTCCCAGATCCAGGACCCCTCGGCGTCCAGGATCGTCATGGGGGTGATCTTCTCCTGGGCGCTCCAGGAGTGGAAGACATGCTGTCGGTCCAGGTCATAGGCTCGCCGGCCGGCGGCCAGGCGCTCGGCGCTGATCGGGTCACCTGCCGGAGCACCTGACGCCGGAGCACCTGTTGCCGGAACACCTGATGCCGGTGAGCCGGACGCCTGGGAGTCGGAGGTCTGCGTGTGGTTCATCGTCGCCTGTCACCTTCCGTGAGGGGGGGGTCTTCTCCCGCCGTGCGACGTCGGCCCCGGCATCACCGGAGCCGCGACGTCCCGTGCGGTCCATGGTTCCTTGCGGAGAAGCCCACCGGAAGGACCAGGATGTGAGACACATCACCTTGTTTTCTTACATACTGTCAAGACCATGCCTGCTCTCGATCATGCCGCCGTCACCCTCCACGAGGCGCTCACCCTGCCCCCGATGGCCGCCGGCCGCCCCCAGCTGCTCAGCCCCGGCGTCTCCTTGGAGCACCCGGTCCGCTGGGCCCATGTCATCGGCGAGCCCCGCCCAGGTCCCCTGCTGCAGGGCGGGGAGCTCATCCTGTCCACCCTGCCCCTGCTGCATGAGGGGCGTCAGGACCTGGAGGAGCTGCTGCGCGGCTATCTGGAGGATCTCGACGACGTCGACGCCGCCGGGCTCGCTGTGGAGGTGCTGCCCGAGCGCCCCCGGCTGGCGGCCGCGCTGGAACGGGTCTGCGCGGAGCGCGCCGAACGCCCGGACGCCCACACCCTGACCCCGGTGCTGCGGTTCTCCCAGGTGGTGCGATTCGTGGAGATCACGGAGCACCTGCACCGCGAGCTGGTCGCCCGCCAGCTGCGGACCGGTGGGCACGTCCGTGATCAGGATCCGCTGCTGGAGGCCACCAGCGCGCTGCTCGAGGACCTCGCCGCCGTCCCTCCGCTGGCCGAGGCGGTCGCCGTCGAACGCGCCCGCAGTCTGGGCCTGCCCTCCTCCGCTCGACTGATCCCCCTGGTGTTCGCGGTGGACGCCTCCGCGGGGGCGCTCCCGCAGCGCGGCTGGTCGCTGGAGGCGCTGGCCGGCGTCGTGCGCCAGGCCGGCGCCCAGCTGCACATGCCGCTGCTGGTGGGCAGCTGCCATCACCGCTCCCTGGCGGTGCTCGCCGCGGCTCCAGCCGGCATGGACGTCCAGCCTCCCACGGCACGGCTGTGCCGGGCGGTGGAGCGATCCCTGCGCCGACGGCTTCCCGAGGCGGCTCTGCGGTGCACCGCCGCGCTGGGCGAGCCCGCACAGTCACTGCACGGCGCGCGCCGAGAGCTGGACGCCGCCTGGGAGGTCGCCGCGCTGGCCGCGTCGCTGCGCGGCCGGGGCCGGCACCTCCGGCCGGCGGTCCCGGAGTTCTGGACCGCAGGGGACATCCGGCTCTGGGGAGTGCTCGCCGAGCTGGAACGGCGCGACGTCGTCGAACGGCTGCTCGCCCATGAGCTGCGCCTGCTGCGCGGCACCGACGCGGAGACCCGTGACCTGAGGGCGCTGATCGAAGCCCTGGTGCGCACGCGCGGCAGCAAGACGCAGCTCGCCGCCCGGCTGGGAGTCAGCCGTCCTACGCTGTACGCCCGGCTGGAGAGTCTGGAACGTCGCCTCGGACGCCCGCTGGACGACGGCGAGACGCTGACCACCCTGCATGTGGCCCTGATGCTCGAGGAGCTCTCCGGTTCAGACCTGCCCGACTGAGCGCAGCCGCTGCTCCGTGCGACGGCCGTGCTCGCGGAGCGCGGCGTAGACCGCCTGCACCGCAGGATTGCGCAGCGCCTCCTGCCGGCCCACCGCCCAGTAGGACAGGCGGTGGACATAGTGTTCGGGCAGCAGGTGGATCAGCTCCGAGTGGTGGACGGCCACGTAGTCAGGCAGCAGCCCGATGCCGGCTCCGGCGGTGGTGGCGGTGACATGGGAGAGCACATTGGTGGAGGCGATGCCGCGGCGCATGGTCGGCAGCCTCTGCGTGGCGCGGTCGAGGTCGTCGATGGTCAGCACCGCCTCCACGTAGTAGTTGAGCCGATGACCGGCCAGCTCGGAGAGGTCCGCCGGGCGCCCGTGACGGGCCAGGTACTCCTCGGTGGCGTAGAGCCGCAGCGCATAGTCCATGACGTGCTCGGCCTGCGCCCGGTGGATCTGCGGACGGCCGACCACGATCTCCAGGTCGAGGCCGGAACGGTTCTGCCGGGCCCGCTGGGTGGCGCTGATGAGCTCCACCGCCAGGTTCGGGTTGGCCTGCTGCAGCTCGGCCAGGGCCGAGGTGGCCAGATGGACGGCGAAGGCATCTGGGGAGCCCAATCGCACCACACCGGAGATGCGGCCGTCCTGCTCGCCGTCTCCGGCCAGAGAGGCCAGTGCGTCCTCCACGCGTTCGGCGGCCGCGAGCGCCCGCTGCCCGAGCGCGGTGACCTCCCAGCCGGACGGGGTGCGGGCCAGCACCCGTCCACCCAGGGACCGCTCAAGTCCGGCGATGCGCCGGGAGACGGTGGAGTGGTTGATGCCCAAGGCGTCGGCCGCGGCGGTGTAGCGGCCCAGCCGCGCCACGGAGAGGAAGGTCATCAGCGCGTCGAGATGCTGTGCCTGGGGCTCCCCGGAGGGGTGATCCGTCATGCGGACCAGTGTGCGCAGATGCACATTGTGCGTGCAATTTTCCCGGCCCATCGTGCATTGAAGCCGCAGGCGGCACCTCTTAGTGTGAGGCATGACACACCCGTGCGAGGGTTCCCGCACGGCGTGACCGAACCGGCACAGGAGGCCGGACCCACGACTCGAGGAGGAGCGCATGGCCACCTATGGATGGATCGGGCTGGGGAACATGGGCGGCCCCATGACGGCGAACCTGGTGCAGGCCGGGCA
Organism: Nesterenkonia sp. K-15-9-6; assembly: GCF_052656005.1. Classification (NCBI taxonomy): domain Bacteria; kingdom Bacillati; phylum Actinomycetota; class Actinomycetes; order Micrococcales; family Micrococcaceae; genus Nesterenkonia; species Nesterenkonia sp. K-15-9-6. The sequence goes on along the minus strand of NZ_JBQYEY010000011.1, from coordinate 53,872 downwards.
CACGGTGCGCGGCTTCGACCTGGATGCCGGAGCCGCCTCGGCGGCCGCCGCCCACGGCGTGCAGACGGTGGGCACCATCGCCGAGGCCGTCGCCGGTGCCGACGTCGTGTTCACCATGCTCCCCAAGGGCGAGCACGTCCGGGCCGTGTTCGGCGGTGAGGACGGGATCTGGGCCACCGCCGAGAAGACCACCCTGCTGGCGGACTCCTCCACCGTGGACATCGAGACGTCGCAGCACTGCCATGACGAGTCCGCCGCCCGGGGGTTCCGCTTCGTGGACGCCCCCGTCTCCGGAGGGATCTCCGGGGCGGCCGCCGGCACCCTGGCCTTCATGGTCGGCGGCGAGGAGTCCGCGGTGGCCGACGCCTCGGCACTCATCGAGCCCATGGCGGGCAAGGTCATCGCCGCCGGCGGGCCGACGGCCGGCATCGCGGCGAAGATCTGCAACAACATGATGCTGTTCATCGACCTCATGGCCGCCTCCGAGGGGTCCCAGCTGGCCGAGCAGCTCGGGCTCGACCCGAAGGTCTTCTGGGAGATCGTCTCCGTCTCCTCCGGGCATTCCTGGGCCCAGCAGACCTGGTACCCGGTGCCCGGCGTCGTGGACTCCGCCGCCGCGAACCGCAACTATGACGCGACCTTCCGCGCCGACCTGGCGCACAAGGACATCAGCCTCGCCCTCGATGCCGGCGAGAAGACCGGAGTGCGTCTGGAGGCCGCGCAGCTGGCGCATCGCCGCTTCGAGCAGCTCATCGGTGAAGGCTACGCGGACAAGGACTGCTCCCTCATCGTGAAGTACACCTCCCCCGACGGCGGCGCCCCCGGGTGGGACGGGACCGGCACTGCCGGCACCGAGGGTTCCTCCGAGACCACCGGCGACGCCGCACCCGCAGAGACCAGAAAGGCCTGATATCCATGACCTCCACCACCCCCACGACCTCCCCCACCGGTGCCGCCGTCGGCGTCGACGGCGAGCTGCCCGTGATCGGACACATCATCGGCGCAGAGATGATCACCGACGCCGAGCGCCACTCCCCCGTGCGCAACCCCGCCACGGGGCATGAGACCGGACGCCTCGCCCTGGCCGACGCCGGGCGGGTCCGCGACGCCGTCGCCGTCGCCGCGGAGGCGCAGAAGGCGTGGCGCCGCACCGGCCTGGCCAAGCGCACCCAGATCATGTTCAAGGCCCGCCAGATCCTCGACGAGCGGCGCGGCGAGCTGGCGGCCACGATCACCGCCGAGCACGGCAAGGTGCTCTCCGATGCGAACGGCGAGATCACCCGAGGCCTGGAGAACGTGGACTTCTGCACCGGCCTGATGCATCATCTCAAGGGCGAGTACGCCGAGCAGGTGGCCACCGGAGTGGACGTCCATCAGGTGCGCCAGCCGTTGGGCGTGGTCGCCTGCATCACCCCGTTCAACTTCCCCGCCATGGTGCCGCTGTGGATGATCACCACCGCCATCGCAGCGGGCAACGCCGTGATCCTCAAACCCTCCGAGCGTGACCCCTCCGCGTCCCTGCTGATCGCCCAGGCCTTCCGCGACGCCGGACTGCCGGACGGCATCCTCAACGTGGTCCACGGCGACAAGGAGGCCGTGGACGAGCTGCTGGTCAACCCGGGCATCGCGGCGGTCAGCTTCGTGGGCTCCACGCCGATCGCCCGGTACATCTACTCCACCAGCGCGGCCCACGGGAAGCGGGTCCAGGCCCTCGGCGGGGCGAAGAACCACATGGTGGTCATGCCCGACGCCGACCTGGACTCCGCCGCCGACGCCGCCGTCTCCGCGGCCTACGGCTCCGCCGGCGAGCGCTGCATGGCGATCTCCGTGACGGTCGCCGTCGGCGACATCGCCGACGAACTCGTGGAGAAGATCCGCACCCGCGCCGAGGGGCTGAGCATCGGCGACGGCACCGACCCGGCCTCGGAGATGGGGCCGCTGATCACCCGCGAAGCGCTGGACCGCGTCACCGGCTATGTGGCCGGCGCCGCCGAGGAGTGCGCCACGGTGGTGCTCGACGGGCGCGAGAAGACCTTCGACGGGGAGGGCTACTTCATCGGTGCCTCCCTGCTGGACCACGTGAAGCCCGGCATGAAGGTCTACGACGAGGAGATCTTCGGGCCCGTCCTCTCGGTGGTCCGCGTGGAGAGCTACGACGAGGCCGTGGAGCTCATCAACGCGAACCGCTACGCCAATGGGACCGCCGTGTTCACTCGGGACGGCAAGACCGCCCGCGAGTTCGAGTTCGACATCGAAGTGGGCATGGTCGGGGTCAACGTCCCCATCCCGGTGCCCGTGGGCGCGTTCAGCTTCGGCGGCTGGAAGGACTCCCTGTTCGGAGACACCCACATGTACGGCCCGGAGGCCTTCAACTTCTACACCCGCCGCAAGGTGGTCAGCAGCCGCTGGCCCGAGCCCAGCGAGTCGCAGATCAGCCTGGGCTTCCCCACCCACTGAGGCAGGCACCCACCGGCGCCCCGCCCGTCCTCGCGGCGGGCGGGGCGTCGTCGTGTCTGCCCGCCCTGACCCTCAGGAGGACGTATGGCCTTGGGACTCCTCGGAATTCTCGTCTCGCTCGCGCTGCTCATCACCCTGGCCTATCGCGGGGTGACCATCGTGGTGGCCGCGCCGCTCTCGGCACTGGTGGCCATGCTGTTCTCCGGTGCCCCGATCCTGGCCAACTACACCGAGATCTTCATGCCTGCGCTGGCGAACTTCATCGGTCAGTACTTCCCCATGTTCCTCACCGGGGCGATCTTCGGAAAGCTGATGACGATGGCCGGGTACGCCACCGACATCGCTCGAGTGGTCACCCGCTGGCTGGGGCCGAAACGGGCGCTGCTGGCCACGGTGCTCACCACCGCCCTGCTGACCTACGGGGGCATCAGCGTCTTCGTGGTCGTGTTCGTGATGTTCCCCCTGGCCCGGGAGCTCTTCCGCGCCGCCGACATCCCTCGCCGGCTCATCCCCGGGGCGATCGCCCACGGCATGCTGACCTTCACCATGACCGCGCTGCCCGGTTCGCCCCAGGTGCAGAACATCATCCCGGGCCAGGCCTTCCAGACCACCACCTTCGCCGCGCCGGGCCTCGGAATCCTCGGCGGCACGATCATCTTCATCCTGGGCATGCTGTGGCTGGAGCACCGCAAGCGTCAGCTCACCGCCCGTGGAGAGCACTTCGCGGACCCCACAGCCCTGGAGCTGCGCAGCGGCGCCGGGGCCGACATCGGTGCCGGGGCCGCTGCGATGTCCGTCGGCGACGGGTCATCCTCCAGAGGCTCCGCCGGATCCTCCGCCGGGCAGACGAGGACCTCACCGGGGCCGGGCGCCACGACCGCCCACGACAACGGCACCGGCAACGGCACCGGCAACGGCACCGACAGCGGCAACACCAGCGACAGCGCCTCCCCCGCCCGGCCGGCCGCTCCCGGCATGCTGACGCCGCCCAACCATGTCTTCCCCTTCATCCCGGTGCTGCTGGTGTTCCTCATCAACTTCGGCTGCACCATGGTGCTGTTCCCACTGATGGACTGGGGCTACCTGCAGGACGAGCGCTACGGCGGCATCGGCCTGGGTGACCGGGCTGGCGCCTGGGCGGTGCTCACCGCCCTGGCCGGGGCCATCCTGGCGATCCTGGCGATGAACGCCCGGCACCTGCGCTGGATCCTGCAGGGCATCACCGACGGCGCCCGCAACGCGCTGCTGCCGATCTTCAACACGGCCTCCGAGGTCGGCTACGGCGCCGTCGTCGCCTCTCTGGCAGCCTTCGCGCTCATCCGGGAGGGGATCTTCGGCGTGAGCGAGAACGCCCTGGTGGCCTCGGCGGTGTCGACGTCGACGATCTCCGGGGTGACCGGCTCGGCGTCGGGCGGCATGACCATCGCGCTCAACGCGCTCGGCGAGGAGCTGCGGGACCTCGCGGTGGACCAGGGCATCAGCCTGGAGGCGATGCACCGCATCACGGCCATGGCCTCCGGCGGGCTGGACTCCATGCCGCACAACGGGGCGGTGATCACGCTGATCATCGCCTGCGGGATGACGCATCGCGAGTCCTACAAGGACGTCGGGGTCGTCTCCCTGGTGATCCCGGTCCTGGTGACGGCCGCGCTGATCCCCCTGGTGCTCACCGTCGGCAGCTTCTGAGGCCACCGACCCGTGCGCCGTCGCCCTCGTGCTCTCAGGGTGGTCTCAGGGTCGAATGGGGGTCGGATCCGGGTCGTGACCTGGTGACATGAGCCCTCCGCCGCCAGTAGTTTCGAAGGACCGGCGGGGCCGGAGACCGACGCTGGCACCAGCGTGGCCCGCCCGCCTCGACCACGGTCATGACGGAACGAAGGAGTTGACGATGGGACTGCTCTCACTGGGTGTCGGCATGGCCGTCGGCTATGTGCTCGGCACGAAGCACGGCAAGGAGGGCTTCGAGCAGGCGCGCAGGTCCGCCTCCGAGGCCTGGAACGACCCGGACCTGCAGGAGAAGATCCAAGACACGGTCTCCTCGGTGGGCGACACCGCCGGGAAGGTGGCCCAGGACGTGGCGGAGAAGACCCGACGCGCCGCCACCGCCGCCGCCGAGGCGGTCCGGCGGGGCGGTGCGGAGGCCGCGGAGACCTTCGAGGAGGAGTTCCACGCGCCGGAGACGGTGCCCTCCTCCCACGGGGACGTGGACAGCGACCCCGGCCTGAGCACCGAGAAGGAGGGCAGCGACTGGGCGCAGGAAGGCGGTGCCCCGGGAGACCGCGGAGGCGGCTGACCCGCCTGCAGCAGGTTGGGCCCGGAGGGATTGTCAGAATCACGGCGCTGACGCGGCGTGCAGCGACAATCCCTCCGGGCTCACCGCATAGTTGGGACCCTCAGACCTCGGCGGCCTGACGACGGCGCAGCTGGAACTGCGCGCCGTGGTGCTCCGCCGGCAGGTGGTCGCCGGCGCCGAAGAGCTTGTGCCGCAGCGTGCCCGGCGTGTACTCGGTCTTGTACCGTCCCAGCCTCTGCAGCGCCGGCACCACGTGCTCCACGATGTCCTCGAAGGTTCCGGGAGTGATGTGGTACGCCAGGTTGAACCCGTCCACGTCGGTCTCGTCCTGCCAGTCGGCCAGCTGACGAGCCGCCGACTCTCCGCCGCCGACGATCACCGGTCCGAATCCGCCGACGCCGACCCATTCGGCCAGCTGCCGGACCGTCCACGGCTCCCCCTCCCGGCCGGAGGCCTTCTGGAAGGTCTCCACGGTGGACTGGATGGCGTTGGACTCCACATCACCGATGGGCTGGTCGAGGTCGAACTGGCTCAGATCCAGCCCCATCCACCCGGACATCAGCACCAGCCCGCCGATCGGATCCACGTACTGGACCAGCTCGTCGTACTTGGCCTGCGCGGCGTCGTCGTCGGCCCCGGTGACCACCGTCTGCATGGCGAAGATCCGCACGCTGTAGGGGTCCCGGCCGGCGTCGACGGCGGCCTGCCGGATGCGCTGCACCGACGCCTTGGCCAGCTCCTTGGTGGGCGGGTTGATGAACACGGCCTCGGCGTGCTTGCCGGCGAAGGCCCGCCCCCGGGTGGAGGCACCGGCCTGGTAGACCACCGGCATGCGCTGCGGGGAGGGCTCCACCACGGAGATGCCGGGGGTCTTGAAGTAGCGGCCCTCATGCTCGATGCGGTGGACCTTGGAGGTGTCGGTGAAGACGCCGGCCTCCTTGTCCGCGACGACGGCGTCGTCCTCCCAGGAGCCCTCCAGCAGCTTGTAGACCACGTCCATGTACTCATCGGCGTGGTCGTAGCGGGCGTCGTGCTCCATCTGGTCGTCCTGGCCCATGTTCTTTGCGGCCGAGGGCAGGTATCCGGTGACCACGTTCCATCCGACCCGCCCCCCGGTGAGGTGGTCCAGGGTGCCCAGGCGGCGGGCGAACGGGTAGGGGTGCTCGTAGGCGGTGCCGGCGGTCAGCCCGAAGCCGAGGTGCTCCGTGACGGCGGCCATCGCGGAGACCAGCAGGAAGGGGTCGTTCACCGGCACCTGGGCGCCGGAGGACAGGGCGGCGTCCGGGGTGGCGGCGAAGACGTCATAGGGGCCCAGCACGTCGGCGATGAACAGCCCGTCGAACAGGCCCTTCTCCAGGGTTCGGGCCACGTCGGTCCAGTACGCCAGCGTGTTGTACTCGCGGGCCCGGTCCTCCGGGTGGCGCCACAGCCCCGGGGACTGGTGGACCACGCAGTTCATGTCGAAGGCGTTGAACAGGATCTCGCGCTGTCCTGCGGGGGTGGTCGGCGGCTGGGTGTGGCGGTCGGTCATCGGTTCCTCCTTGCGGGTCGCCGATGCAGGCGCTCGACGCGCAGCCCGGGAGCCAGGGTGCACGCGCCAGAGGAGCCCTCCATCGGTCCTGGCCTTAGCACCCCGGCGCTCCGGCATCCCCGCCCCGGGGCCCGACGGCGGCGCCGCGGGCTGGGGCTGGGTGTCCGGACCGCCTGTGTCACCGTGACGGTCGGGTTGCTGCGGCGTCGTCGAGCCAGGTCTCTCAGCCGCTCTGGATGGTACGGCCCGCACTCTACCGGCCTCCCCTGGACACGCACGAGGCCGGTGTCACATTCCTTCGCAGAGTTGGGCGCCTCCCGGCGGCTATCCTGGTGGGCATGGCCAGCCCCGGGAATGCTTCGCAGTCGACCGCAGACGGCGCCGCAGAGGACACAGCGCATCAGCACCCAGCGCATCAGGTGACAGCGCATGAGGACCCAGCGCATGAGGATGCTGCAGAGCACGACGACGACGCGGTCGCCGGTGACGACGACGCCGTCGAAGGCGACTCCGACGAACGCCCGGCCATGACCACCGACGCCGGCACCACGGCCCTGGAGCGGTTCATCACCGAGCACCTCGGGCCCCGCGTCGAGGAGCTCAACGCCATCCCTCAGGCCCCCGGCCACCAGGCGCTGCTGCGCCGGGAGCTGGCCCAGCGACGCATCACCGTCCGCGAGGTGTCACCCCACAACCACGTCCTGCTCTTCGGCGGCGTCGTCATCGGCGGCTTCGATCGCACCATGACCTCCCTGGTCAGCTCCAATGCGCGTCGAGTGACCCGGAACAAAGCGCTGACCAAGCGACACTTCGAGCTGCAGGAGATCCCGGTGCCGGCCGGACGCACCTTCAGCGAGGATGAGATCACCGAAGCCGCCAAATACCTGGGGTCGTTGTCCGGGCCGGCGGTGCTCAAGCCTGCGTCCGCGAAGCCCGGGCACGGAGTCGCCACACATCTGACCAGCGCCGAGGAGCTGCAGCAGGCCTGGCCGGAGGCGCTCGACGCCCGGCTGACCGGCGAGGCGCCCAGCAGGAAGCTGATGGTGGAGCAGTTCCATGACGGCCTGGACCTGCGCGCCTTCGTGGTGGGTGAGAAGCTCGTCTCCGCGATCGTGCGGGTTCCGCTGCACGTGGTGGGTGACGGAACCTCCGAGATGCACACCCTGCTGCAGCGCGATGCCGCACGCCGGCAGAGCCACGGCCACCTGGCCGCCCACACCCCGGCGGTCCAGGAGGAGGACCTCGCACCGATGGGCCTGTCTCTGTCCACGGTGCTGGAGCCGGGGCGGGTCGTGGTCCTCAATGAGGCCGCGAACCTGCGGGCCGGCGGCATCCCCGTGGACGTCACGGACCGCATCGGTGAGGAGCTTGCCGAGCTCGCCGTCGACGCGCTCTGGTCCATCCCCGGGCTCGGCGCCGCCGGGATCGACCTGCTGGTCCCGGACCTGGACAGCGCGGAGGGAGCGGTGGTGCTCGAAGCGGACATCAGCGCGAGCCTGGTGCCCCATCACTGCCCCGCCTACGGCAGCCCGCGGAACGTGGCCGGGGCGATCGCCGACGAGCTTCTCATGGCCGCCTCCCGGTGAGGATATCCTGAGAGCCATGCCCTCCAAGACCACCGCCTCCCCGGACAGCCCCACCGACGGCCTCGACGCCGCCCCCGCCGTCGCGACGCACGAGGGCGACGTCGGCATCGATGACGCCGGCTCCTCCTCGGCGACGCGGCAGGTGCCGGCGGTCCTGTCCGACTCCGCCGACGCCGTCGAGCGGTTCATCGTGGACCAGCTGGAGCCCCGGCTGGACCAGCTGCAGACCTGGAACGGCACCTCGCCGCATGACCAGCTGCTCGCCGCCGCCGCGAAGCGCAAGAAGATCACGGTGAAGAAGATCAGCGACGCCAACCAGCTGCTGTTCCTCTCCGGCGTGGTGATCGGTGGGATGGACGCGATCATCACCTCACTGGTCAGCCACCAGGCCCGGCGCGTCTCCCGGTCCAAGCAGATGACCAAGAAGTACCTGCAGGCCTCCGAGGTGCCCACGCCGAAGGGCCGGGCGATCAGCCCCACCGAGTTCTCCCGCGCGGTGAAGTATATGAAGGCTCTGGGCGGCCCCGTGGCGGTGAAGCCCTCCTCCGGGCGGGCCGGCAAGGGCATCAGCACCGCCGTGCGCACCGAGGGCGAGCTGCGCCAGGCCTGGCAGCGGGCCATGGCCTCCCGCTCGGCCACCTCCGACTCGAAGTACCAGATGATCGTGGAGGAACATCACCCGGGTGTGGACCTGCGGGTGTACGTGGTGGGTGAGCAGGTGGCCGGCGCGATCGTGCGCGTGCCGTTCTACGTGGTCGGCGACGGCGTCTCCACGGTGGGCGAGCTGGCGGAGACCGAGATCGCCCGACGGCAGGACAACGCCTACCTGCGGCCGCGCCAGCCGAAGGTCACCGACGACTTCCTGGCCCCGGTGGGGCTGAGCACCACGGATGTGCCGGCGGCCGGGCAGGTGCGTCGCCTCACCGAGATCGCCGACACCTCCCGCGGCGGAGGCCTCGCCGTGGACGTGACCGACGAGCTCCCCGACGCCCTGCGAGACCTGGCCGTGGACGGGCTGTGGTCGGTGCCGGGGCTCAGCGCCGCCGCCGTCGACCTGCTGGTGCCGGACCTGGAGACCGGGGAGGGCGCCGTCGTGCTGGACATCAACCCGTACGCGAACATCATGCAGTTCCGCTACCCGGCCTATGGGGAGCCGCGCATGGTGCACGACGCGATCATGGAGCAGATCCTGCACCGCGCCTCACGCTGAGTCGCGACGGCCCTCCGCCCCGGCGGTTCTGCACCACGACATCACGTCTGCACCGCAAGATCTGCTGAGGCAGACGTGATGTGGTGGTGCAGAACGGCGAGGAGGAGTGGGAATGGACGACGACGGCGGCAGCGTCAGGACACACGTGCGGCGGGCAGGCCCAGAGGACGCGGGGATGGTCGCCCGGCTGCTGGACGACTTCAACACCGAGTTCGGCTCCCCCACGCCCGGGGCCGCCGTGCTGGCTGAGCGACTGCGGCGGCTGCTGGGGTCCGAGCAGACCCGCGCCTGGCTGGGCTGGCAGGATCCGGGCGGCGCCCCGGACGGGGTCGCGCTGGTGACCCGCCGCCCCAATGTGTGGTGGGACGGTCCGGTGGATCTGCTCGACGAGCTCTACGTGGTGCCCCCGCGTCGATCCCAGGGGCTGGGAGCGCGGCTGATCGCCGCGGTGCTCGACGACGCCCGCGCCGGCGGCGTCACGCTGGTGGAGGTCCCGGTGGATGCGCCTGACGCCGACGCCCGACGGTTCTACCGGCGGCAGGGATTCCAGGAGATCGACCCCGAGACGGGAGACCACGCCCTGCTGCTGTGGCACCAGATATGAACTCCCGACGCCGGCACCGCGGCCATGCCCAGTGAAACCACGGTGCCGACGTCGGAAGGGTCTGTGAGGAGCGCCGGTCAGACGCTCAGCCAGTCAGGACCCGGCGGGAGCCGCCTCCGCTCGGCTGCCGAGCCGGCGGGCCGGATGGTCCTCGGCCAGGTGCGGCCCTGCACCGCCGAGCTGCTCCCGCAGGGTCACCGGGGTCTCCGGACGCTCGGCGAGCAGTCCACGGCGCTGCAGCTCCGGGGTGATCAGGTCTCGGAACCGCTCGAAGTCGGCGGGCCGCACCGCGGCGGAGACGTTGAACCCATCCACCCCGGTGATGGTCTGCCAGCGTTCCAGCTCGTCCACCACCTGCACGGGGTCCCCCACGATGAGCGGGCCGCGACCGCCGATGGAGATGAACTCCGCGGCGTCGCGGACCGTCCACTGCTTGGTCGGGTCCTTGGTGAACATGGCCAGGGCGGACTGGTTGGCCTCGGTCTGCACTTCGGCGATGACGTCGTCGTCGTCCAGACCGGACAGGTCGACCCCGGTCCAGCCACCGAAGAGCGTGAGCGCGGCCTCGGTGTCCACACAGCTGCGGTACTCCGTGAGCCGGTCCTGCGCCTCCTGCTCGGTCTCGGCGACGACGATGGTCACCATGGCGAAGAATCGCACCGACTCCGGCTCGCGCCCGGTGTCCGCCACGGCCTGCCGCGTGGAGGCCACCTGCTGGGCGAGCTTCTCCGGCCGGGAGCTGATCACGAAGATCGCCTCGGCGTGGTCGACGGCGAACTGCTGCCCGCGCGCCGAGGAGCCCGCCTGGAACAGCAGCGGGGTCCGTTGCGGGCCCGGATGGGTGAGCATCTCTCCGGGCACGGAGAACCAGCGGCCCTGATGCCCGACCGGGTGGATCTTCTCCGGGTCCACGAAGACGCCGCGCTCGGCGTCGGCCACCACGGCATCGTCCTCCACCGAGTGTTCGAAGAGCCGGTACATGACCTCCAGGTACTCGTCGGCCCGGTCGTAGCGCTCGTCATGGGGGATCTGCCCCTCCATGCCGAGGTTCCGCGCGGCGGAGTCCTGGTAGCTGGTGACGATGTTCCAGGCGATGCGCCCGCCGGTCAGATGGTCCAGCGTGGCGAAGCGCCGGGCCAGCAGGTAGGGGGCCTCATAGGTCACCGAGGCGGTCAGCCCGAAGCCCAGGTGCGTGGTGGCCGCCGCCAGCGCGGGCACGATCACCTGCGGGTCCAGCAGGGGGTACTGGACTCCCCCACGGGCCGCGGCGTCTGCGCTGCCCCCGTAGACGTCATAGATGCCGGGGACATCCGCCAGGAACAGGCAGGAGAATCCGGCGTCCTCGACAGTGCGGGAGAGCTCGGTCCAGTAGTCCAGGGAGTCGAAGGCGGTGATGCGGGAGTCCGGGTGCCGCCACAGCCCCGGCGACTGGTGGACCGGCACCAGCATGTCGAAGGCGTTGAACAGCATCGGACGGGCTGCGCCGGACCCGGTCATCGCTGGGCCCCCTTCGCCTCGCCGATGGCGTTGAGCCCCTCCGGCAGCGTGCCGTTGATCTCCCAGTCCCCGATGGACCGGGCCCGGAACACGATCGGGTTGTGCGTGGCGACGGTCTGCGCGTTGCGCCAGTGCCGGTCCAGCGCCTTGGTGCGCAGCGTCGCCGAGGCGCCCACGGTCTGGAACAGCTCCTGGGTGACCCCGATGACGATCTCCGGCACGGTGACCTGCGCCTGCTCCACCGCGATCTCGGCGTCGTAGACGGCGCCCGGAAGCTCACCGTCGAAGCCCAGACGGTGGGTGCCGACGGCGAACCCGGCCTCCAGGGAGCGGTCGTGGATCCGCGCGACCTCCAACACCGTGGACTCGGCGGCGAAGGCCTTCGCGGACATGGTGCCGATGATCTGCTGGATCAGCGGGTCCTCGCGGAACAGCTGCCCGGAGCCGGAGGTGTTGAAGGTGCGCGTGCGCTTGGCCACCAGCGCGACGGCGTCGGCCACCGCGGCCTTCGCGATGCCGACCTGGACGGCCAGCAGGTACAGCTGGAAGAACGCGGCTTCGTGCACCGCCTCATGCGAGCCCGGCACGCGGTCCAGCACGGCGACGTCCTCCACCGGGGCGCCGTGGAATCGGGTGGTGCCGGTGCCCGTGAGCTTCTGGCCGAAGCCGTCCCAGTCGTCGATGACCTCCACACCCTCGGCATCGGTGGCGACGACGGCGAACCGACGCCCCTCCAGCCCCGGCCGGGAGGCGGAGACCCGGGTGTAGTCCGAGAAGATGGTCCCGGTGGAGTAGAACTTCTCCCCGTCCAGGCGCCAGGTGCCGTCCTCGTCCTGGGTGAGCACCGTGTTCAGCGTGCCCAGGGCGTTGCCGCCCTTCTCCGTGGACGCGTTGCCCACGGTCGCCCCGGCCAGGACCCGCGGGTACCAGGCCTGCTGGATCTCCTCGGGCTGGAAGCGCAGCGAGTCCACGAACCCGAAGTGTCCGCGGTACAGGTGGGCCACATTGGAGTCGACGGCGGCCAACCGGATCACCTGGCGGATCAGGTCCTCCACGCTCCCGCCGGGGCCGCCGAATTCCCGGGGCACCCGCAGGGCGCCGAAGCGCGCCTCGTCCAGGAGCCGGACAGGCTCATGAGGCAGCTCGCGGGCCAGCTCCCGGTGCACCGCTCCGGAGGCGATGGTCTCCAGCAGGCTCTCGGGCAGCTCGACGCCGGAGTGCGGCGCCTCCACGCCGCGCCCGCCGCTGGTGCTGGTGCTGGTGCTGGTACTGGTGTCAGTGCTGGTCTCGATGCTCGTCGTCGTGGTGCTCATCGGCTGTTCACGTCCTCCCAGGCGGCGTGGATGTCGCGGTCGAAGGCCGGGGTGAGGATCCCGTCCAGGTAGTCGCCGTACCAGGCGGCGACCTCGTCGTCGTGATAGGCGCTCTTCAGCGCCTCGTACTTCTCCGGCTCCTCCTCGGCGAAGCCGGGGCGGGCGCAGACCGCCAGGGCGAAGGGCAGCGCCTCGTCCGCGGACTCCATGATCAGGACCTCCTCCGGCATGACGTCCACCTCGGCGAGCAGTCGGGCAAAGCCGAAGACGGCGTCCACGTCTGGGTAGATCTGACCGACCGACTGCTGGTCCACCTCCACGAACTCCAGGTCCAGCGGATTCGCGGTGATGTCATGCACGGACAGGGCCGCCACATGCTTGGACTCGTCGATCTCGATCAGCCCGCCGCGGGCCAGCAGCCGGATGCCCCGGCCGTTGGTCGCCGTGTCCACCGGCAGGGCGATGCGCGCCCGCTCCGGGATGTCCTCGAGCGTGTCATGGACGGCCGAGTAGATCCCCGAGGGCTGCTCGAACATGAAGAACAGCGGCTCGATGTCCAGGTCGTTGTCCTCGTTGAACTGCCGCAGGTAGCTGATGTTCTGGAAGAAGTTGACGTCGTATTCGCCGTTGGACACCGCATGGTTGGGCTGGATGATGTCGGTGACATAGGTGGCGGTGACGTCCCAGCCGTCCGCGGCGAGGATCTCCTCGGCGATCTTCGTGGGCTCCTGGAACGGCGGGGACTCGGTGACGATCAGCCGCAGGGTGCGGTCATTTCCGAGTGCCCCGGCGATCCCGCAGCCCGAGGTGAGGCTCCCGACGCCGGCCAGAGCGGCCATGCCCAGTGAACCGCTGAGCAGCCGGCGCCGGGAGAGTCTGGTGTCTGCGGCCGCTGGCGAGCGCCGCAGGGTGGGGGCGGTCATGCGGAGATCTCCGCCCAGGCGGCGTCGACGTCGACCTCGAAGGCCGGGTCGAGCACGCCGTCGAGGTAGTCGGCGAACCAGTCGCGGACCTCTTCGGACTGGTAGGCGCGCTCCAGCGCCTCGGCGGCCTCGGTGCCGGCGAAGTCCGGGGCGGCGGCCACCACGCAGGTGAAGGGCAGGGCCACGTCCTCACCTTCCAGGGCGAGGGTGTCCTCGGGGCCCAGGCCGATCTCGGAGGCCAGGCGCAGGAAGGCGAAGGCGGCGTCGACGTCGTCGATGCTCTGCGCCACGGACTGCTGATCGACCTCCACGAACTCGAGGTCCCGCGGGTTCTCGATGATGTCGCGCTGGGACAGCTCGGTGACCGGGACCGATTCGTCGATCTCCAGCAGCCCGGCGTCGGCGAGGAGCTTCAGGCCGCGCCCGTTGTTGGCGGTGTCCACCGGCAGCGCGATCTGGGCGCCCTCGGGCAGATCGCCCAGCTCGCTGTGCTCACTCGAGAAGAGCCCTCCGGGGGCCTCGTAGACGGCGAACACCGGCTCGATGTCCAGGCCGTGGTCAGAGTTGAACTGGTCCAGGTAGGCGAAGTTCTGGAAGAAGTTCGCGTCATACTCACCCTGGGCCACCACCTGGTTCGGCTGGATGATGTCGGTGACATAGGTGGTCTCCAGCTCCCAGCCCTCCTCGGCCAGCAGATCCTTGGCGATCTCAGTGGGCTCCTGGAAGGGCGCGGACTCGGTCACGATGATGCTGATGGTGCGGTCCTCGTCCCCGACGGCGTCGGCCAGCCCGCAGGAGGTGAGGCTCCCGACGGCGGCCAGCGCGGCGATGCCCAGTGCACCGCGCTGGAGCCGCCGCCGGGAGAGTGTGGGGGCCTGGGAGGGACGGCCGATGGTGCTGCGGTTCATGCGGTGAAGTCCTCCCAGATCGGCTCGACGGTGTCGAGCGTGAACTCGTCGGTGAAGTCGATGGCGCCGTCGAGGTAGTCCTCGAACCACTGCTGGACCTCCTCGGACTGGAAGGCCTCCTGCAGGGCGGCGGCCTTCTCGGTGTCCTGGAAGCCGGGCGCCCCGGCGACCACGCAGGTGAAGGGGATGCGGACGTCGTCGTCGTCCTCCAGGATCAGCGCGGTCTCGGCGACGTCGTGGCCCGCCTCGGCGACCAGCCGCGCGAAGGCGAAGCCGGCGTCGACGTCCGGCAGGGTCTGTGCGGCGGACTGCTGGTCGATCTCGATGAACTCGAAGTCCTTCGGGTTGTCGATGATGTCCCGCTGCGAGAGCTCGGTGACCTCCTTGGACTCGTCGATCTCCAGGACCCCGGCGTCGGCGAGCAGCTTGATCCCGCGGCCGTTGTTCGCGGTGTCGACCGCCAGGGCGATCTGGGCGCCGTCGGGGAGGTCCTCGATGCTGTCATGCTGCAGCGAGAAGATGCCGCTGGGCGCGTAGTAGACGGAGAACGCGGGCTCCACATCGGTGCCGTTGTCCTGGTTGAACTGCCGCAGGTAGGCGATGTGCTGGAAGAAGTTGGCGTCGTACTCCCCCTGGGCCACCACCTGGTTGGGCTGGATGATGTCGGTGACGTAGGTGGTCTCCAGCTCCCAGCCGTCCTCGGCGAGGATGTCCTTGACGATCTCGGTGGGGTCCTGGAAGGGCGCCGACTCGGTGACGATCATGCTGATCGTGCGGTCGTCGTCGCCCACGGCGTCGGCCAGCCCGCAGGAGGTCAGGGTGAAGGTCCCCACTGCGGCGAGTCCGCCGAGCAGCAGGCTGCGGCGCCCGAGCGGGGAGGAGGCGAGCGAACCGGTGGCCCCGGTCAGCCCGAGCGCGCCGGAGACGCCGGAGGATGTCAGTGTTCTGGGCATGTCACAAGCTTTCGTTGTCAGGGTGCAGCGACCTGCACGCCGGGATGGAGGAGTGCGCACGGAGCGCAGGGGCGGCCGAACCGGCCGGTGGTCAGATGCGCTTGTCGGTGAGCCGCGAGAGGCGGGTGCCACTGAACTGCACGAGCGTCACCAGGGCGATCATCAGCACGATGGCGACCATCATCACCGCGGTCTCATAGCGGTAGTACCCGTACCGGATGGCGAAGTCGCCGATTCCGCCGCCGCCGACCAGTCCGACCATGGCCGAATAGGAGATGAAGCTGACGGTGGTGATCGTGATGGACCCGATGATCGCCGGCTTGGCGTCCACCAGCAGCACATTGCGGATGATCTGTCCGCGAGTGGCCCCCATGGCACGGGAGGCCTCCACCGCCCCGGACCCCAGCTGGGTGATGTTCTGCTCCACCAGCCGGGCGAAGTAGGGAATGGCGTTGACCGTGAGTGGGACGATCGCAGCCGCCGTGCCGACCGTGGTGCCGACGACCAGCCGGGTGAACGGAATGATCGCGATCAGCAGGATGAGGAACGGGAAGGAGCGGACCATATTGACGATCCCGCTGACCAGCGCATGGGCGCGGGGCAGCGGAGCGATTCCGCCCGGGGCATGGATGAACAGCCAGATGCCCAGCGGAGTGCCGAACAGCACCGCCAGCGGGATGGCCACCGCGATCATGGCGAAGGTCTCCAGCATGGCCTGGACGAGTTCGGGCTGCAGTTCGAGGATGCGTTCCATCAGCGACGACCTCCCTCGAACGGCACGGCGGCGAGCAGCTCAGAGGCCGCGAGCCTCCGGGGGCCACGGGGCGGGTCCTGGGGCGCCGGCGGCTCTGCGGACTCTGCCGACTCTGCGGACTCTGCGGACTCTGCCGACTCTGCGGACTCTGCGGCGCGACCCTGGTCCCCGCTCGGCGTCGGCGCCTGCGTCCGGGCGCCGCCGTCACGGTCCACACTGATGCCGTCGCTGACCAGGTACCGGCCGATGGAGGTGTGCGGAGCGAAGCCCTCGCGCTGCAGCTCCCGGGCGGGGAACTGCTCCACCACGCGGCCGGACTCCATGACGGCGACGTGATCGGCCAGGGCCTTGATGACCTCCATCTCGTGGGTCACGATGACCACGGTGATGCCGAGCTCGCGGTTCACGTCGGCGAGATACTGCAGCACCGTCGCCGTGGTGAAGGGGTCCAGGGCGGAGGTCGGCTCGTCACACAGCAGCACCTCCGGCCGAGTGGCCAGGGCGCGAGCGATGGCCACCCGCTGCTTCTGCCCGCCGGAGAGCTGGGCCGGGTACACCTTGGCCTTGTCGGTGATGTCCACGATCTCCAGCGCCTCGGCGGCGCGACGCCGGCGGACGCGACGGTCCTTCTCGCCGGCGAACTTCAGGGACAGCTCCACGTTCTGGGCGACGGTCAGATTGTTCACCAGGTTGAACCCCTGGAAGATCATGCCGATCTGGTGCCGGGCGCGACGCAGAGCCTCGTCGTCGAGGGCGGTCAGCTCCACCCCGCCCACATGCACCTCACCCGAGGTGGGGCGCTCAAGCAGGTTGATGTTGCGCAGCAGCGTGGACTTCCCGGCGCCGGAGAAGCCGATGATCCCCTGGATGCTCCCGCGGGGGATCTCCAAGGAGACGTCATCGACGGCGTGGATGGGCTCCTTGCCCCGGGCAGCGGGGAAGGACGTGGACACATGGCGCAGTGAGATCATCGGGCATTCTCCATCGTCTCTGGCGTTAGCACCGTTCCCCGGGCCGCACTGGGCACGGCTGCTCCGGGTGGTTGCTGCGACGTCGTCGAGCCAGATCTCTCAGTCGCTCTGGATGGGTTCGTTGGGGTCAACCATACGCGCAGCAGATGAACAATCGTCAAGTCAGCGGATTGAGTTCATGTCACGAGGCGTAAGAATGTACAGCCCCCTCGGACTGAGGGAGCCACACTCTGGACGCATCCTGCGCGCCCGCTGGACGGAATATGTCGCCGCGTCTCATCCTGCGAACGGTTCTTTGATCACATCTCTCTGCGGCCGTACGCTGGACACACAGACCATCCCGAGCGGCCGAGAGATCTGGCTCGTCGACGCCGCAGCAACCTTCGGATGCGATCCGCCCCCTCCGGCGGATCCTTCAGAAAAGGTGCTACCGCCAGGACCGATGGGAGTTGATCCGCCATGAGCACCGCACTGGCCGCCGCCGAGCGCCCCACGACCACCGTGGAGGAGACCGTGCCGCACGCGCCCGCTGACACCGGAGCCCGCCCCGCCGTGGGCCGCGCCGCCACCCGGCTGGCCGACGTCGATCCGCTGGAGCTGCGCCGGACCTTCGGCCACTTCCCGCAGGGGGTGGTGGTCGTCGCCGCCGAGGTGGACGGCCGCCCGGAAGGGCTCGTGGCCTCCACCTTCACCATCGGCGTCTCGCTCGAGCCGCCGCTGGCCACGGTGGCGGTGCAGCACAGCTCCACCACCTGGCCGAAGCTGGCCGGGGCGGACACCGAGCTGGGAGTGTCACTGATCGGGCACGGCCAGTCGGAGCTGTGCCGGAAGATCGCCTCCAAGGACCGGGAGAACCGATTCACCGGCCTGAGGACAAGCATCGGCACAGGTGGGTCGATCACCCTGGAGGGTGCGCCCGTCACCTTCACCACCCGCATCTACGACCAGGTCCGGGCCGGCGACCATGACATCGTCGTGCTCGAGCTGCTGGACCTGGCGGTCGAGGACTCCGCCGAGGCGCTGGTGTTCCACCAGAGCGAGTTCAAGAGCCTCGGCCCGCTGTCTCCCGAAGCCTGAGGGCATCCCCCTCCATCCGGGGGCACCGTCGTCGGGCCCACGCCACCCCACATGTCTCACACTGTGACATCACCTTTGCCCGGCCCACGCTGATCCGCGTAGGGTTGAGCACGTACACCATCCCGAGCGGCTGAGAGATCTGGCTCTGTGACGCCGCAGCAACCTTCGGATGCGTCGATCGGCCTCTCTGTGCCCGTCGCATCAGAAAAGGTGCTACCGCCAGGATCGATGGGAGTGAATTTCCTATGGGTTCGTCTGCACCCGCACTCGTGACGCACGAGTCTGACCAGCACCTCTCCGAGCATTCCGGCGGCGTCGCTCTGCTGGACCGTCCCGCCCCCGCAGGGGCCGCCACGCATTCGATGGACGTGCAGCTGCGCGGTGTGGGGCGCGCCTTCGACGGACGCACCGTCCTGCACGACGTCGACCTGCACATCTCCCCCGGCGAGGTGGTCGCCATCCTGGGCGCCTCCGGCTGCGGGAAGTCCACGCTACTGCGCGCCGTCGGCGGTCTCGACGCCGGATGCTCCGGTGAGGTCATCATCGACGGCACCCCGGTGCGCACCTATGACGAACGGACCGCCGTCGGCTTCCAGGAGCCTCGGCTGCTGCCCTGGCGCTCGGTGCACCGCAACGTCTCCCTCGGGCTGCCGCGGCACGTGTCCGCGGCGGAGGGCCGTCGGCGAGTGGATGAGCTGCTCGAACTGGTCGGCCTGGCCGAGCGCGCCCAGCTTCGCCCCCGGGAGATCTCCGGCGGCATGGCGCAGCGCGCCTCGCTGGCCCGGGCCTTGGCCCGCCGCCCCGGCGTGCTCCTGCTGGACGAGCCCTTCGGCGCCCTGGACGCCCTGACCCGGCTGAAGATGCAGGACCTCCTCCTGGACGTCCATGCGCAGACCGGCACCACGGTGCTGCTGGTGACCCACGACGTCGACGAGGCCCTGCAGCTGGCCGACCGAATCCTACTGCTCGGCGCCGACCCGGTGGACCCCGCCCGCGAGGGCGCCACCGTCTCCCGCCTGCTCACCGTTCCGGGCAGCCGGCCGCGTGACCGTGCCTCCGCCGAGCTGGCCGCCCTGCGCGGCGAGCTCCTGGCCGGCCTCGGCGTCGACGCGCACTAGCCCACCCGCCCCGGCCGGACCGCACGTTCCGCTCAGGTCTGACAGTTCAGGACTGACAGGCCGCGCGGCCCGGGCGCTCCCGGCCTCCGCTCGGCGCGGCCGGGCGGAGCCCGAGCTCGACCGGGGCGGCTCCCACCCACGCACGAAAGGTCCCTTCACGACATGCCCAGTCAGACCGACACCTCCTTCTCCCCTGCCCGCTTCCCGCGGCCGCGGTTCCGACGCGCCGCCTCCGCGACGATCGCCGGCGCGGCCGTCGCTCTGCTGGCGACCGGATGCGTGGAGGGCGAGGGATCCGGCGGCACCGCCGAGGGCGAACTGGACACGCTCACCCTCGACTTCGCCACCTACAACCCGCTCAGCCTGGTGATCATGGAGCACGGCTGGCTCGAAGAGGAGCTCTCCGAGGCCGGCACCGAGGTGGAATGGATCCAGTCCCACGGCTCCAACGACGCCAATGAGAAGCTGCGTGCCGAGGCCATCGACGTCGGATCCACGGCCGGCTCCGCCGCCCTGCTGGCGCGCGCCAACGGCGCCCCGCAGCAGATCATCCTCATCGAGAACCAGCCGGAGTGGGCCGCCCTGGTCACCTCGCCGGACTCGGGGATCACCGACGTCGGCGACCTCGAGGGCGGCTCCGTGGCCGCCACGCTGGGCACCGACCCGTACTTCTTCCTGGTGCAGTCCCTGCACGAGGCCGGCCTGGAGGTGGGCGATGTGGAGGTGCAGAACCTGCAGCACGCGGACGGCCGCAGCGCGCTGGCCAACGGCGACGTCGACGCCTGGGCCGGACTGGACCCGATCATGGCGGGAGCCGAGGCCGACGGCGAGACGCTGTTCTACCGGAACGTGGACTTCAACACCTACAGCGTGATCAACGCGACCGAGTCGTTCATCGAGGACCACCCCGACGTCGCCCAGACCGTGGTGGACGTCTATGAGCAGGCCCGCGAATGGGCTCAGGAGAACCCCGAGGAGACAGCCGAGATCCTGGCCGAGCACAGCAACATCGACCTGGAGGTCGCCCAGACGGTGATCCGGGAGCGGTCGAACTTCGACGTCGACCCGGTCCCCGGCGCCGCCCAGCGTGAGGTGCTGCAGGAGGTCGGTCCGATCTTCCTCGACACCGGCGACGTCTCCAGCCAGGACAGCATCGACGAGGCGCTCGAGACGCTGTTCCATCCGGAGTTCGCGGAGAACCGGCAGGCCACCGACGCCGAGGGCTCTGAGGACGAGGCCACGATCGTCGAGGACGACGAGGATGATCAGTGATGAGCCAGACGCTGCCTGACGGCGCTCGGACCCGGGACGAGGAGGGCCGCCACCAGAGCGCGGAGCCCGCACGGGTGCTGGGCGACCGTGACTCAGCCGCACCCCGGCCGGTGACCGGCCCGGACAGTCCGGACGCTGGAGTGCCTGCTCGTGTACGTCGCATCCCCGGCGGTCGGGTCCTCATCGGAGCGATCGTGCCGCTGGTCCTGCTGGCCCTCTGGTACGGCGTCACCGCGGCCGGCGTCTTCTCCCCGGTGCAGCTGCCGACTCCGCAGTCGGTGCTGGCCGCCGGGGTGGAGCTGTTCGAGCGCGGGGAGCTCTATCAGCACATCGCCATCTCCGTGCAGCGGGTGCTGCTGGGCTTCGCCGTGGGCGCGGGCCTGGGCCTGGCGCTGGGCTCGGTGCTGGGGCTCTCCAAGGTCGCCGACTCCCTGCTGCACCCCACCATCGGGGCCTTCCGGGCCGTGCCGTCCCTGGCGTGGGTGCCGCTGCTCATCCTGTGGATGGGCATCTATGAGGACTCCAAGGTCACGCTCATCGCCATCGGTGCGTTCTTCCCCGTCTTCACCGCCGTGCACTCCGCGCTGCGGCACGTGGATCCACAGCTGGTGGAGGCCGGCCGCGCGTTCGGGTACCACGGGCTGCGCCTGCTGGTCACCGTGCAGCTGCCCGCCGTGGTGCCCAGCGTGTTCTCCGGGCTGCGCCTCGCGCTCGCCCAGGCCTGGCTGTTCCTGGTGGCCGCGGAGCTGATCGCCTCCTCCATGGGGCTGGGCTTCCTGCTGACCGACTCCCAGAACAACGGGCGCACCGACCGTCTGCTGCTGGCCATCATCCTGCTGGCGATCCTGGGCAAGATCACCGACGCGCTGCTGGGCGTCGTGGAGAGGAAGGCGCTGAAGACATGGGCGTGACGCCGGCGTCAGACATCGATCGGGCGACTCTGCAGCACCCGCTGACCGCGGACGTCCACTCCTGGGCGGACCCGGTCACCGAACAGGAGCGCCTGGCCTTCTGGGACCAGGCGGCGTCCCTGCTGGACTGGGAGACCCCCTGGCACACCACCCACCGGTGGACAGATCCGGACCCGCGCACCCGCCGCGGCCCGGACATCCGCTGGTTCGACGGCGGCACGCTCAACGCCGGAGTCAACTGCGTGGACCGCCATGTGGCCGCCGGGCGCGGTGACGTCGTCGCCCTCCATTTCGAAGGCGAGCCCGGGGACCGGCAGGACGTCACCTACGCGCAGCTGCAGGACAAGGTCAATCAGGCAGCCAACGCCCTGACCGCCCTGGGGGTGGGCCGTGGGGACCGGGTGGTGATCTACCTGCCGGTGCTGGTGGAGACGGTGGTGATCACCCTGGCCTGCGCCCGCATCGGGGCGGTGCACTCGCTGGTCTTCGGCGGATTCTCCGCCGAGGCGCTGCGCTTCCGCGTGGAGGACACCGGGGCGGCGCTGCTGGTCACCACCGACGGCCAGTTCCGCCGAGGGCAGGCTGTGCCGGTGAAGGAGAACGCCGACGCCGCCGTGGAGGGCCTCTCCGTGGCCGAGGGCGGCAGCCTGCGCCATGTGCTGGTCATCCGCCGCACCGGCTCGGAGATCCCCTGGACCGCCGAGGACCTCGCCGGGGACGGTCTGGGCCGAGACGTCTGGTGGCATGACGTCGTGGAGTCCGCCTCGACCGAGCACATCGCGGAAGCCTTCGACGCCGAGCAGGACCTGTTCATCATGTACACCTCCGGCACCACCGGCAAGCCCAAGGGGCTGGTGCACACCACCGGCGGGTACCTCACCGGGGCGCTGTTCACCTATCTGCGGCTCTTCGCCCACCCGGATCCGGCCCGCCGGGGCGACGACGTCCACTGGTGCACCGCGGACCTGGCCTGGGTCACCGCCCACACCTATGAGATCTATGGGCCGCTCGCCGCCGGCGCCACGCAGGTGATCTACGAGGGCACGCCGAACACCCCGCATCCCGGGCGACACTTCGAGATCATCCAGCGCCACAGCGTGACCACCTACTACACGGCCCCCACCCTGGTGCGGTCCCTGATGGGCTGGTTCCCCGACGGCGTCCCTGACCACTACGACCTCTCCTCCCTGCGCCTGCTGGGCACCGTGGGCGAGGCGGTGAACCCGGAGGCCTGGACCTGGCTGCGCAGCCAGCTCGGCCGGGACACCCGTGACGACCACGGCGCCCCGGCGATCCCCATGGTGGACACCTGGTGGCAGTCCGAATCCGGTTCCACCGTGCTGACCCCGCGCCCGGAGGACACCGGCCTGAAGCCCGGCTGCGCCACCCGCGCCATGCCGGGCGTGGCGGTGGACGTCGTCGACGACGCCGGCGCACCGGTCCCGGCCGAGACGCAGGGCAGCATCGTGCTCACCCACACCGGCCCCTCCATGGCCCGCACCGTCTGGGGCGACCCGGAGCGGTACTACACCTCCTATTGGCAGAAGTACGCGGACCAGGGCTGGTTCCTGGCCGGGGACGGCGCCAAACGCGACGCCGACGGCGATCTGTGGATCCTGGGGCGGATCGACGACGTCATCAACATCTCCGGGCACCGGCTCTCCACCATCGAGATCGAGTCGGCGCTGGTCTCCCACCCGGACGTGGTGGAGGCCGGGGTGTGTCCCGTGCCGGACGCCACCACCGGGCACGCCGCCGTCGCGTTCACCGTGCTGACCGCCGCGGCCCGCGAGCGGCTGAACGGGGCGCTCACGGCCGGCGACAGCGAGGCGGAGGCGCGGCTGCTGGCCGAGCTGCGGTCCCACGTCGGCTCCGTGATCGGCCCGGTGGCCAAGCCGCGCACCGTCATCCCGGTGCCGGAGGTGCCCAAGACCCGTTCCGGGAAGATCATGCGCCGGCTGCTCACCCAGCTGCACGAGGACGACACCCTCGGCGACACCACGAGCCTGCAGAACGAACACTGCGTGCCGCAGATCGCTCAGATCTGCCGAGAACGCGTCGGCTGAGCCCGCCGCGCGCCGAGACCACCCGGCCCGTGCAGACCACCACCCAGACCCCCGCCACCGACTCAGGAGCATCCATGAGTGATCGACAGTTCGGATTCCGCACCAGAGCCCTGCATGCCGGGGCCGTGCCGGATGCCGTCTACGGCACCCGCGCGGTGCCGATCCACCAGTCCACGTCCTTCGTGTTCAAGGACACCGACGACGCCGCGAACCTGTTCGCGCTGCAGAAGTTCGGCAACATCTACTCGCGCATCGGCAACCCCACGGTGGCCGCGCTGGAGGAGCGCCTCGCCTCGCTGGAGGGCGGCATCGGAGCCGTGGCCACGGCCTCCGGCATGAGCGCGGAGTTCCTCGTCTTCGCGGCCCTGTGCGGCCAGGGGGACCACATCGTGGCCTCCTCGAAGCTCTACGGGGGCACCATCACCCAGCTGGACGTCTCCCTGCGCCGCTTCGGGATCGAGACCACCTTCGTGGACTCGGACGAGGCGGAGGACTTCAAGGCCGCGCTGCAGGAGAACACCAAGCTGATCTTCACCGAGGTCGTGACCAACCCCAGCAGCGACGTCGTGGATCTGCCCGGACTGGCCGGGGTGGCCCACGAGCACGGCATCCCGCTGGTGGTGGACTCCACGCTGACCACCCCCTACCTGCTGCGCCCCATCGAGCACGGCGCAGACATCGTCACCCACTCGGTGACGAAGTTCCTCGGCGGCCACGGCACCACGCTGGGCGGCGTGATCGTGGAGTCCGGCACCTTCCCGTGGAACAACGGCAAGTTCCCGCAGATGACCGAGCCGGTGGAGTCCTACGGCGGGCTCTCCTGGTGGGGCAACTTCGCGGAGTACGGGTTCCTCACCAAGATCCGTGCCGAGCAGCTGCGCGACTTCGGGCCGTCGCTGACCCCGCAGGCCGCCTTCCAGCTGATCCAGGGGGTGGAGACCCTGCCGCAGCGCATGGAGGAGCACACCGCCAACGCGCAGAAGGTCGCCGAATGGCTGGAGGCCGATGAGCGCGTGGAGTACGTGAACCACTCGGGTCTCCCCTCCCATCCGCACCATGAGCGGGCCAAGGACCTGCTGCCGCTGGGCACCAGCTCGGTGTTCAGCTTCGGCGTGCGCGGCGGCCGGGAGACCGGGGCCCGGTTCATCGAGGAGCTGCAGCTGGCCAGCCACCTGGCCAATGTGGGCGACGCCCGCACCCTGGTGCTGCACCCGGCCTCGACCACCCACCAGCAGCTCACCCAGGACCAGCTGACGGCCGCCGGCATCCCGGAGGACCTGATCCGCATCTCGGTGGGCCTGGAGGACGTCGAGGACATCATCTGGGATCTGGACCAGGCGTTGGATCGCGCCCTGGCCGCTCAGCAGGAGGCGCCCGCCGTCGTCGGCGCCGCACAGAACGGAGGCGAGGCCTGATGACCAGCGCACCCCAGACCGCCGGCCCGGCGGAGACCGTGACCGCGGAGCACCCGCACGGGACCTGGCAGGAGCCGGACGCCGCGCGCCGGCTGCAGCTGCTGCGCTCGGCGAAGTCCGTGGCGATCGTGGGCATGAGCGACAAGCCGGCCCGCGCCAGCTACTTCGTGGCCACCTATCTGACCTCCGACTCCAGCTACCGGCTCTACTACGTCAATCCGCGGATCAGCGAGGTCCTGGGCGAGCCCGGCTACGCCTCCCTGCAGGACCTGCCCGAGGCGCCGGACATCGTGGTGGCGTTCCGCCGGCCGGATGACCTCCCCGCCCTGGCGGAGGAGGCCGCGGAGGTCGGCGCGAAGACCCTGTGGGTGCAGCTGGGCATCCACTCCGAGGAGGCCATGCAGCGCGCCACCGACCTCGGCCTCAACGCCGTGCAGAACCGATGCATCAAGATCGAGCACGGCCGGTTCCACGGCAACCTGCACCTGGGCGGCTTCGACACCGGGGTGATCAGCGCCAAGCGCCAGCAGCTGGACGCCTGAGGCGCACGGCGCCTCCGCGCCGTCGCCCCCTCGTCATCTCGTCACCTCTCACCGTCACCACTCACGACGACGGCGGGGGTCCTCCTCGGTTCCGTCCGCGCACTCCGCGCGGGGCGGGGCGAGGCGGGCCCCCGCCGTCGTGCTGTGCGGGTGCTGGGCGGAGCCCCAGGGCTTCGTCCCGGTGGGCTCTCCCTCGGACTCCCCCGCGGAGGCCCGGGAGGACGTGAGGATGGCCAGCAGGAACGGCAGGACCACGTAGGGGTTGTTGAACCCGCTGACCGAGACGCTGTTGGTCACCGCGATCGCCATCAGGGTCGCCGCGAGCAGCGCCGACACTCCCGCGCGGCGCAGGAAGATCCAGGGCAGGGCCAGGATGAGCACGACGCCGAGGGCCCCGGCGTCGAAGACCACCCGCAGGGCGAAGGCGTGCAGGATCACCGAATAGCAGGTGCCGTCTTCCGCCGAGGAGAACAGGGCCTCATAGTAGGCCAGCTCCTCGCAGGTGGCCGGGCTCATCGGTGTCATCGGCAGCGTGCCCACCAGCCAGTTGACCGGCCCCCAGTCCTGCGTCTCCCGGAGGAACACGTCGAAGAACCGGACACGGTCGATGACCTCGGACTCCGCGGCACGCTCCTGGAAGATCACCAGCGGAATCACCGCGACCAGCATGGGCACCGCCAAGGAGACCATCCGCAGGAACACATCGCGGGTCCGGGTGCTCAGCATCGCGTAGAGGAAGCACAGCACATAGGCCACCGCCCCGCTGCGCGACCCGGAGAGCACCGTGAGGACGCCCAGCAGGAGCAGGAGCCACAGGCGTGACCGGGGCGATCCCCGGTGCACGACGGCGGTGAGCCCGCTGAACAGCGCCAGCTCGAAGTTGTTCTCCAGGAACAGGCCAGGGCGCTCCCCCGGCCCATGGACCACCCAGGTGAGGGCCGCCTTGACCGTCGCCAGCGAGACCAGCCACCAGGTCAACGTGGTCAGCGCCCCGCGGCGTGTCCAGTGCTGCCCGACGGCGACACCCATGGCCACCAGGTACAGCAGCCACCGGTAGGCCTGGACGAAGTCGTCCCACGGGACGTCCGTCACCCAGACCCCCATGATTCGGGTGTAGGCGTAGATCGCCACGAGGCTGAGCGGAAGCAGCGTCAGAATGCGGCCGCGCAGGAGCACGGCGCCGATGAAGAGGATGATCCACGCATCGAGGAGCATCGTCATCGGCAGCGGGGAGAACCGCCCCACGAAGAGCACGCTGATGATCGCGCAGAGGATCAGCCCGCCGGACAGCACCCTCTGCAGCCCCGATGGGAGCGTGCCCGCCGGCCGACGGGTCATGGTCGCTGCCCTCGCCTACCTGCCCGGCGCTGCCCTCCCCGGTGCCGTCCTCCTCGGTGCCGTCCTCCTCCGCGAGGACCCTCCCGCGGAGGCGCCCCACGGTGGGAGCTCGCACCACGAGACGCCGCCCGGCGAGCGCGCCGGCGGCGGCGCGCCGTCGTCCTCCCCACCACGATGACGCCGGCGAGGGACCGGCTGAGTCCTTCCAGCACACCCAGGGCCCCGGACAGCTCCTCCTGGACGGTGTGCCCAGCCCGGAGCACGAGCCACGTGGCGTCGGCGTCCCCCGCCAGCCCCAGGCCCCGGGCGTCGGCGGAGACCGGTGCGGCATTGAGGATCACCAGATCGCAGGCGGTCCGGGCGCGGTCCACGGTGTGTCGCGTGTGCCGGAGGTCGGCCTCGAGGGCACCTGTCGGGGCGTCCAGGGCCATGATCTCCACGCCGGCAGCGGGACGCCGTCCACGCACGGACACTCCCGCAACCGGGGAGGACCGGCCGTTCTCCGCGCTCTGCGGGCTCTGCGGCAGATCGGCCGCCGCCCACCCGTGCCCTCCGGAGGCTTCGATGAGCAGGACGCGGAAACCATCGCCTGCAGCCGCGCGGGCGAGAGCTTCGGCGACGTCGGCGGAGAGCACATCCGGGTCCACGCCGGCCACGAGCATCACCGGTGCGGGCCTCTCGGCACCACGGCCTCCTGACCGGGCGCGCAGGGCCTGCATCGGAGCCAGGATCCTCCGCATGGCCCCGGCCGCGTCGGATTCGGGCTCCTCACCCAGCTCCAGCACCGGCATCGACGTGCTGGCCTGCACGTCATGGCGGTCCCGCACCCTCCGGTTCAGACTCTCCCGCAGGGCGGCCGACCCCAGCCCCAGGGCGGCCCCGGCACCGGCGGCTCCGCCGAACACCAGGAGCGGCTGCGGGGAGGTCGGCGCCTCCGGCAGCACGGCGGGCTGCATGATGCTCACGGAGATCAGGTCCTGCGGTGCCCCCTGCATCGCTTCGAGGTCACCGACGAACTCCACGAGGCTGTCGGTCAGTGCCTCGGTCCGGGCCATTGAGACCTCAGGACTGGACGCGCGCACCGAGAGCTCGAGCAGGGTCGTGCCGTCGACCACCTCCGCATCGACAGAGTCCGCGAAATCGGCCAGCGGCTCCTCCACCCCCTCGCGCCGCATGACCGGCTCCAGGACCACCGGGGTGCTCACGAGGTCGGCGTAGCTGGCCACGATCTGCTCGGAGACGGACCGCCCCAGCTGCAGCTGAGACAGATCCTCACCGGTGGCGGTGGTCACGTAGATCCGCGCCGTGGAGGTGTACTCCCGAGGCGCCAGGACGAAGAAGGCGGCCCCGAGCACCAGACCGAGCAGGAACAGCGCGCAGGAGGATCTCCAGTATCGGCGCACCACGCGCAGCATGTCCCGCACCGTCATCTGTGACTCCTCCTGCCGATCGTGTCGATTCGTGGGCCACCCAGGTTCTTCCCCTGCCCAGACGAGGCTCCCGCTGTGCGGACGTGCCGCGTCCCAGGGACGGAACACCTCGCCGCCGGACGGCGGGTCAGGCTCCGCCTCCGGGGCGGATTCAGAGGCGAGCTCAGGCGCGGGTTCAGGGGCGAGCTCAGGCGCGGGCGCAGGGTCAGGCTCCGGGCCAGATGGCGCGGACCCGTCCTCGCGCCGGCGTCCCACGGCATGGGCCGGCATGGTGGACATGCTCATGACGCTCTCCTCTCCGAGGCGCAGACCTGCACGTCGCCAGGGAGCGACGCCGGAAGCCCTCCGACGAGGCCTGGAGGTGCACTCGCCGGAGGGCGGTCAGTGGGGGACGTGCTCGCCCGCGGTGTCGGCACCGCCTCCCGCAGCATCGGCAGGCTCCGCAGGCGCCGGCGGTCCTCTCCGGCGGGGACGCCCAGCTCCCGCAGCAGCATGAGCACCACGACGCCGGCGGTCAGCTGGACCAACAGCCTCAGCTCAGCGGCGGTTCCCGGGTCCAGCCGCCCGCTGTGCGTGAAGGTGCTGCGCAACCGTGCCGCATGCTCCGCCCAGACCGCGGCGGGGATCTCGGGCGCCACGACCTCGTCGACGCCGACCTGCTGAGCCAGATGTTCGAGCTTCCGGCGCAGCGTGGAATCCTTGATCTCGCGACGGCGCAGACCGGACGTGGTGACGAAGATCGCCTCGGCCGCGCCCAGCAGGACCAGCATGCTGGCCTCCGGGAACTCCTCGGAGAGCCCGGTGCCGGCCAGCAGCAGGGACAGTGCCGTCTCATGCTGGGTGCGCAGCTCCTGCCAGCCGGTCAGCAGGTCCGCGAAGGCGACGTCCGTCGTACTGAACATCGGCGGACCTGATGCGGTCGGGTCCTCGTCGGTCACGTCCCCGTCGGCCGTGTGCCCGGCGACCGGTTCCCGGCGGGTGCCCGGCAGATCTCGCGTCACCCAGACCGCCTCAGAGCTCTCGGAGCCGTCGGCCGCGATCCGAGCCTGGTACGTCACGGCGGGGCGTGCGGCCAGGCGGGCGAACGCCAGCAGACCGAGCACGCTCCTGATCTGTTCGTCCACCTCGGCGGCCGACGCCGGCCGACTCGGCACCAGGCGCAGCCGCACGGCCCTTTCCGGGTCCTGAGCAGGTTCCAGGGTGATCCTGGAGGTGGCACCGCCTCGGGTGGAGCTGCCCTCCCACCGGAGGGTGCCGCGCCACGGCCCGGGTCCGGTCAGGCTGTCGGTGAGCTGCGGCTCGTCGAGGAGCAGCTGCGCCTCCACCAGGCGGCCGCCTGAGATCTCCTGTGCATGGTTCGGTCTCATGGTTTCCCCAGTCCTGTCTGATGTCTCACTGCTGTCGTCGTCGTGCCTGTCATGCCCGTCGTCGCCTGCGGCACGGGTGGCGTCGCCCTCGCCGTCGCGACGGCGTCTCCCGCGGGATCCGCCGAGACTGCTGCTCACGGGGGTCAGTACGCTCCGGCACCCCGCACCACCGCCCGCAGGGTGCGCAGCACGATGCCGATATCGCCGGTCAACGACCAGTTCTCCACGTAGTAGAGGTCCAGCCGGACCGACTCCTCCCAGCTGAGGTCGGAGCGGCCGCCGACCTGCCACAGCCCGGTGATGCCGGGTTTGACCAGCAGGCGACGCTCATCGGACTCCGCGTAGTTCTCCACCTCGCTGACCAGCGGCGGCCGCGGCCCCACCACGGACATCTCGCCGCGCAGCACGTTGAGGAACTGCGGGAGCTCGTCGATGCTGAGCCGGCGGATCACGGCGCCGACCTTCGTCACGCGGGGGTCGTGGCGCAGCTTGAACATCACCGCATTCCCCTCGGAGGAGCCCAGCAGCTCCTCCCGGCGCGCCTCGGCGTCGGTCACCATGGAGCGGAACTTCAGCATCCGGAAGCGCGCATGCCGCAGCCCCACCCGCGTCTGGGAGAACAGTGCCGGGCCGGGGCTGTCCCGGCGGACCAGCACCGCGACCCCGACCAGCAGAGGCAGCAGCCCCAGCAGCGCCGCCAGGGAGAAGGCGATGTCGAAGGCACGCTTGAGCGTCGCCGCCGCACCGCTGAGCTGCGGGTAGTCCACCTGCACCAGCGGAACCCCGTCGACGCTGGTGGTGTGCAGGCGGCTGGCGGAGACCTCGCTCAACGACGGAGCCGTCACCAGGGTGACGTCCAGTGCGGCGAGCGCCCAGCCGAGTTCGCGCAGCGCCTGGGGCGTGAGCTGATCGGCGCCGGTGAGGATGACCGTGTCCACGGCGTCCCGGGTGACGGCGTCGCGGGCCTGCGCGATGATCTGCTCCCGGGAGGCCTGGGCCTCGACGGCGACGCTTCCCGGTGGGGCGTCGAGCTCGTCCCGGGGCTCCTTGACCATCAGCCGCACGGGGAGGAAGCCGCTGTCCGGGCCGAGTCGCCGCAGATGGTCGGCCAGGTGGCCCACCTTGCCCCTCTCCCCGATGATCAGGGCTCGCCTGACCCCCTCACCGGAGTCGCGACGGCGCCGCAGCGTGCGCCGCCAGACGAGACGTCCGACGAGCAGGAGGACCACACCGGCGGGGATCGCCGCCAGCGCCCAGGGCCGCAGGGCCGCCTGCGGAAGCACCAGTCCCAGCACCGCGGTCAGGCCCAGCACCGCGCCGGAGGCGGTGAGCACCCGTCCGAGCTCTCGAACGCCGGTGCCCAAGCGCCGGGGATTGCGGGTGCGGGCCACGGCCAGCAGCAGTCCCCACACCACCAGCACGCCGGCCGAGAGGGACGCCTCCCCGATGCCCGAAGGCAGGACCCCGAGCAGGTGCAGCCCCAGCAGGGTGACCAGGATGAGCAGCTGGTCCGTGGCGGCGATCCCACCGGACACGCGGCGGTGCCAGCGGCGCAGCTCACCGGTGCCGACCAGCGAGACGGGCACCGCAGCATCAGGGGCCGCAGCATCAGGGGCGGTGACCGCACGGTCTGCGCCGCCAGGGGCGGCGAGCCGCCAGGCTCCTCGCCCCCGGCGGTGGGTGAGCCCGCGCAGCTCGACGGAGGCTGCCGCCCAGGTGTGCGGGACGGTCACCACTGCCGCCGACGCCGGCTCGGACGCCGGCGCAGACCACACATCCGGTGTCTGGTCCGTCGGCGTGGAACGCCCACGGGGTGGGCCGGCGGCGCCGCTCTCCGGGACGATGTCGAGACTCATCGCAGGCTCCCCTCGGGGGCATCCATCCACCAGCGGCCCATCTCCAGGTCCACTTCCTCCGGCTCGAAGGGATCCATCCCACCCGACGGGTAGGGCGTGAGCTCCCCGAACCACGGCACGCCGTCGATCTCGTAGAAGTCCACCCGCATGAAGCCGAATCCGCCGCCCAGCGCCTCGGCGTGGGCGATCATCTCCGCCAGCGACGTCGGCCGCGGGGCCTCCGGCTCCTGGGTGACCCCGTTGTAGAGGTCCAGGATCCGCCAGTCCGGGCTGTAGAACCGCTCACCGTGACCGGCGGTGAAGCGCCCCGAGGAGCGGTGCAGCATCTTCACCCGACCGTGGAAGACATAGAACTTGTAGTCCACCAGGTCTCGGCCGCGGTCCCGGCTCAGGTCCGGCTCCACGATCAGGCTGTGGTCCGCCCACCGGTAGGCCCACTCCCCCAGGGCGGCCCGGTCATAGGTGCGCAGCCAGCCGCGTGTGGTCCCCCGCAGCTCCTTCACGGTGGTGGATCGGTCCCCGAAGGCGACCATCCCACTGGCGTGGTTGGGCTTGATGATCCAGCGCTCCGGCAGGTCTGAGACGTTCAGATCGTCGACCTCGCGGCCGCGCCAGAGGGTCGCCGGCACCTGCAGCTGGGGGCACGTCCTGGCGGCGTACTCCTTCATCCGCGTCTTGTCACACGTCCAGGCGATCTGCTGGGTGCGTTCGGCCAGCATCCGGCGGGTCAGGACCTCGGTGAAGCGGGTGGGGCGGCGGAAGTCGCCCCACCGGCCGAAGCGGCGGCGGTACATCACATGCCTCACCAGTGGGTCCGGGACGGGCCCGAGGAGCTGTCTCAGCGTGGTCCTCATCATCGGGTGCTCCTTGTCATGACGGTGACGTCGACGGCGTCGCCACCTGTGTCCTCATCGGTGTTCGTGAAGGGGTTCGCAGGCGTGAGGCCCGCGGGGGCGTCAGGGGGTGCAGCGGCCTCTCCGAGTGACCGCACTGCGGCACCGGTGCGGCGGGCGGCGACGAGCGCACCGGGGAGCACCTGCAGCGTCACCACGACGGCGATCATCGCCATCGGCGGTGCGGCGGCCCCGAGGCCGTGGTGGACCCCGAGGACGCTCAGCGGCACCGCGCAGGCCAGGGCGACGCAGGACATCAGAGCCTGCCACGTGAAGCCTGAGCGGTCAGTGAGCAGATTGATCTGGGTCAGATGCGCCGACTGCGCGACCAGCAGGATCGCCATGGCGGCGGTGAGCATCCAGGACGGCTGCAGCTCGCCGCCGGAGACCAGCCGGGAGACAGGGCGGGCCAGGAGCAGGTATCCGAGGGCGGCGGCGAGTCCCAGCCCCGTCAGAGCAGCATTGGCCCGAATCCACAGACCTCGGTCGAGGCTCCTGGAGAACCGCGGCCAGAACACGATGCCCGCCATGTACATGACCGAGTAGATCGGCATGTAGAGCTGCAGGGCCAACGAGTATTCGCTCAGCTGCTCCGCAGTGGCGGCGGCGGCCAGCACGAACCGGCCGTGCTGCTCCAGCAGCACCATCCCGGCGCTGGCGATGAGCACCGGAAGCCCGCCGGACAGGATGCTGCCCATCGACGGCCCTGCGGAACCCTTCGGGGGCTCGCTCCCGGCCACGGTGCCGGCCACAGTGCCGACATCGGTGCCGGCGTCGGTGTCGGCCACGGTGCCGGCGTCGTCGAACACCTCCGGGGCGGTGTCCCAGGACCGCGCGGCCGCACGCCGACAGAGCAGCAGGAACACGACCATGCCGATCGGCAGGCCCAGCGCCAGCCACATGGGGCTGACACCCGCCATGCCCGCGAGGAGCACGTACGCCAGGTTGACGGCCCCGGGGACGAGGCCCAGAAGCACCAGCAGATCCGCCCGGTCCTGGCCGATCAGCACCCGCTCGGCCAGACCGAGCGGCAGGGTGAGCAGGAAGAGCACCAGAGAGATCGTCATCGCGGCGTCGAGCTGCCCCCGCAGCTCGTCCGGCACTCCGAAGACCCACGACCACAGCCCTGCCTGCCCCACTGCGAGAGCGAGCACGGAGCCGGCGACGCCGACCACGGCCAGCAGGCGCGCGGTGCGACGCTGCAGTGCGGCGGCCTCCCGACGAGCCGCCGGGGACTCACCGGCTCGCGCCACTGCCCGGGAGACGGCCGCACCGAGTCCGAGGTCCGCGAAGGGCAGCGCCATGCGCAGCTGGGCCACCAGCACGATGAAGCCGAAGGCGGCCGCCCCGGCGAAGTGCATGGTGAAGCCCGCACTGGTCAGGGTCAGGGCCGCGGCCACCGGCAGCACCGCGATGCGCAGCCCGGCCGTGCGGAGGAACGCGGCGGCCCAGCTGCGTTCAGCCATGATGCACCGGCAGCCGGGGAGCCGCCATCCCGCTCAGTCCCACCAGCAGCGCCGCGGGATGAGCACCCGCACGCAGCCCGGAGATCAGCTCCCGGATCCCCCGGGACCAGGCGCGTGAAGCCAGGGCGCCGCGGGCCACCACGGAGGCCATGAAGTCAGCCCGAGCGGCGGCCGGCACCTCCACCAGCAGAGAGTCGAGCCAGGCACGACTGCCCTCCCAGTCGAGGCTGCGGGAGACTGATCCGACGCTGCCCTGCTGGACGCGCACCAGGATGTCCGGGATGGTCTCGATGCGTACCCCGGCGCTCTCGAGTCGGATCAGCCAGTCCCAGTCCTGGTGCCGGTTCAGGCTCTCGTCCCACGGGACGTCCAGGGCGGTCTCGCGGGGGCACAGCAGAGTGGAGGTCTGCAGGAAGTTCCGACGCAGCCGCACCGTGGAGCGGTCCAACACGTAGCCGACCACTCCGGGCGCCACTGCTCCGTCGGGCCCCAGCCTCGTCCTGTAAGGGCGCTCCGGGACCGCCCGGGTGGAGGCGCCGACGAGCAGCGCGCGGCAGGACATCACGGTGCCCTCCGCCGCTGCGCGCCCGTGCCCTGGCTCACCGGCCGGGCTGAGTCTGATCTGCGACTCCGCCTTCTCGGCGACCCAGTCATCGTCGTCGTCGAGGAAGGCGACCCACGGGGTCTCGGCGAACTGCACCCCGAGGTTGCGCGCGGCTCCGGCTCCCTGCCGACCCGCGGTGCACACCAGGCGATACTCCAGCCCGGTCAGGCGACTCTGCACCACCGACAGCGCATCGAGGTCGTCGACGACGACCAGCGGCACGGTGGGCACGCTCTGGCGCAGGGCGGAGCGCACCGCTTCCCGCAGGCTGGGGCGGCCCACCGTCGGGATCACAGCGGTGACGAGCGGCTCGGCGGCGAGGCCGCCGTCGAAAGGGCTCCCGGTGGGACCCTCCGCGGGGCCGTCTGTCGTCATGTCGTCGGGACTCATGCCGCACCGCGCAGGATCAGACGGGCCAGGCGGACCGGCTCCACCAGGTAGCGGCCGGCGAAGCGCCGCGGGTCCGAGGCCAGGCGCCACGCCCACTCCAGTCCGGCCCGCCCCAGCCAGCGCGGAGCCAACGACTGAGCTCCTGAGATCTGGTCGATGGCTCCGCCCACGGTCGCGATGACCGGAATCTCGGTGCGGGCCCGCAGGGCGACGGCGATCTGCTCCTGCAGCGGCATGCCCATGCCGATGAGCAGGATCTGGGGCGCGAAGGCGCTGAGGCGGGCGACGACGTCGTCGAGGTCCTCAGGAGCCCACGGGTCGGCTGGCACGGACAGCACCTCGACAGCGCCGCCCGTGCCCCGGCTGGCGCTGCGGGAGAGTCGCTCCGCGGCCTCGGCGTTGGAAGAGGCCGAGGCCCCGAGCAGGGCGAGGCGACGGACGGCCGGCAGGTGCACCGCCTGAGGAACCCAGTCTGTGGATCCCAGACGGTGCCGCGGACCCAGCCGGGACCGTCCGTCGCGAGCCGCCCGGAGGCCGAGCAGCACCAGCAGAGGCATGCCGTCGATGAGCCGCACCTCGGCCTGCTCGTAGAAGCGTCGGAACGGTTCCTCGGTGCGCATCAGATACGCCGAATGCAGGTTGTGCCCGGCCACGGTCACGCGTCCCCCGGAGGCGATCTCCTGGGCCAGCCGCAGCAGCAGGGCATCACGGTCCATGGGAGTGACCGTGACGTCCACGATCGGCACGGTCCGCGCCGGGGCTCCCGGAGGAGGTGCGCCTGGACCCGATGGTCGTCCGTCCGGATCGACAGGGGGCCCGCACAGGGGTTCAGGGTGAGGTTCGACGGCGCGGGCCGTCTCAGGTGCATGCGTGGTCATCTCGCGATCCCTCCAGGTCATCGGCGATGAGTGCTCCAAGGGCACCTCTTCAACCTAGGGACGCGCGGACCGGACCGGAATCCGCCTTCGCACCACAGATGCGACGGTCTCCTGCGCATCTGCCGCCGAGCACCCGGACGGGACATGCCCATTGTCCGAACAACACGACGACAGCTCCTCGCACGGCCTGCGAAAGATGCGCGCACGAACATGTGTCATCACCGCAGGAGTGCAGGTCAGGGCTGTGCTCGGAGACTCCGAGGACGCATCAGACGGGGTCGGCCTGATACCGCCGGACGGACGCCCGACTCACCGAACGGGAGCTTCGAAGGGCTCGATGCGCAGGTGAAGGGACAGCAGCTCCATCCGATTGCCGCAGCCGAACCGTTGCAGCATTCCGGAGATCGTGGCCTCCACGGTGCGCGAGGAGACATGCAGGTCGCGAGCGATCTGCGCCGTGGTCCGGCCGGCCCGCAGCCCGGCGAACACCGGCGCCTCCCGGCCGGTGAGGGTGAGCTCGAAATGCTCGCGGAACATGGTGGACTCCTCGCCCGGACGCCGCGAGTCCAGGACCAGATTGAGCAGCCGGACCCTCAGCCCGGCGTCAAGGTCCTCCCGCCGATCCCACATCTTGGCCAGCACCGCCAGCCCCAGCAGGCGCGCGTGGGATCCGATGAGTCTCTCCGCGGCGTCGACGGCGGCGACGGGGTCGTCGGTGCCCTGCGCTTCGGCGAACAGCCGGATGAGCCGGGGGCGGCCCGGATCATCCCGCCATCGGGCTCGCGCCACCTGACGAGCCGCCTGCGGAGAACGACGCAGCAGCACCATGAGCAGCAGCAGCTGCTCCTGGGCCGTCTCACCGGCGTCCCCGGCCTGCTGCGCGAGGCTCTCCAGCCGTCGACCCAGCTCCTCCTCGGTCAGTCCCGCGGCGCAGAGAGCCAGACCTTCCCCTGCCAGGCGCAGCCAGGGGATCCCGTCGGCGGCGCCGGCTTCGTGCCGCTCCGGGCCGGCGTGCACGGGGTCTGCATGCACAGAGTCCGCATGCACAGAGTCCGCATGCACAGAGTCCGCATGCACAGAGTCGGGGGACTCAGGATCAGGGAGGATCATGCGCGGGGGCTGCGCCATCAGAGAGGCCGCCGCGAGGGCGAGCGCCCGACTGAAGCCGAGCAGCCCGTACGAGTCTCCCACCGCGTGGATCCTGGCCGCCGAGGCGGCGCTGCGGAAGGCCAGGTGCATGCGGTCGTCCTGCATCGCGGCGAAGGCAGCCAGCAGGTCACCGACGCCGGCCAGCGCCGGGCTGCGCAGGCGTCGTTCGTTCCAGATGTCGGTCTCCACTCGCAGCATGTCGACGCGCCACCCGGAGGTGGCGGAGATGAGCAGCAGCATCGCCACCGCACATTCCTCCATATCCGGGAACCCGTCTTCCCGGCGGAGGACGTCGATCAGCGTGGAGAGCACCTCGCGACCGAGGTCCGACTGGTGTCGGGTTCCCAGGAGCGTGCCCGCCCAGAGCTGGCTGAGCAGCGACTCCTCGCAGTCCTCGGAGGCGCGCAGAGTCTGCAGAGCGGCGAGCAGCTCCTCGGTGCGCTCCGGGTCATCGCTCATCGCCAGCACCGCGTCGAAGGTGCTGGTGGGTGAGCCTTCTCCGGCTCGGCTGCGCAGGGACTCCACCACAGGAAGCGACCTCTCGGGGTGGAACAGGCGGATCCGCTCAGCGACCAGGACACCCTCCCTGATCTCGGCGCGGCCGGCTGCCTCCGGCAGGGATGCCAGACGATGCAGCGCTCCGTCGACGTCCCCCAGGGCGTAGTCCGCCCGTGCGGCGAGCACCATCAGTTCTGCGGAGGGGCGGGGATAGAGCTCGGTGAGGACCTGCACCATCCGATACCAGGAGGCCGCGAGGCCACGGCGGGCCAGGTCGGCAGCCTCTTCGAGGCTCGGTGTCTGCTGCGCCCGGGCGCGCCACCACCGCAGCGCCGTCGCGGAGGAGTCTCCGCCCTGGGTGTGGTCGATGCCGCGGCCCTCGTCGTGCCACCAGCGCAGGATGTCGGCCCAGCGCATCTCGCTGAGGATCATCAGGCGCACCCCTTCGGCAGTGACGCGCAGGTCCGACCAGCCCCCCGCCGCCGTGGTCTCATGACCCAAGAGTCCCTGGGCCACGAGGCTGGCGAGCGGCTCTTCCCCGTAATGGTCCAGTGCGTGCTGCTCAGGGATCCGACCAGCGATGGCGACCAGCGTGAGCAGCTCCCGCTCGTCGATCTCGAGGCCCAGCAGCAGACTGTCGGCGGCCTGGGACAGCGTCTGATGGAGTTCCTCCTCGTCACCGGCCCATTCCCAGAACCCCTCATCCTCTCGGAGGGTCCCGGCGCTTCTCGCCATGTCCAGCAGACTCTCCGCGAGCGCCTGCTGGCCCGCCGAGAGGTGGTAGAGGCGTCTCACCACGCGCAGCGACACCGGTCCGCCGAGGTGCCGCCTGACCTGGACGCCGAGTTCGCGGGCGCTCACCGTCCCGGGGAACACCGCGCGCAGCTGGCCGGTGCGTTCGAGCTCGTGCAGGCGCTCCGGGACGTCCTGGGGAGAACGCACGACCACCAGCAGACGACGGCGCCCGGAGACCCCGAGGCTGACGACGTCGTCGAGGACGTCCTCCGACAGGTGACGGGGCCACAGCACCACCACCGGTCCGGCGCGGCCGTGGGAGTCCGGTGCCGGAGGGACGGAGGCCCCGGTCGAGGACGAGGGCCGACCGCCCAGTCCGTCGATCACCGCCGGGGTGACGGACTCCCGCATCGCGGCCAGCAGGGCCTCCACGCCCCAGTGCCCAGGCAGGTGGAGGACCCAGGAGCCGCCGGCCGGGTCGTCCAGGAACTGGCGGACGAGACGGGCGGGAAGGGGCAGGTCAGGGGTCCGGAGGCGCAGAGGACCGCGGGTCATCGGCGATCCCTCGCTTCGAAGAGCTGGGAGCGCAGCTCTGTGCGGGAGCTGACGCCGAGCTTCCGGTAGGTGTTGCGCACATGGCTCTGGACGGTGCGCAGCGAGATCCGCAGGGACTCGGAGATCTCTGCCAGGCTCATCCCCTGGACGGCCTGTTCGGTGACCTCC
The DNA here is from genome assembly GCF_052656005.1 of Nesterenkonia sp. K-15-9-6. Classification (NCBI taxonomy): domain Bacteria; kingdom Bacillati; phylum Actinomycetota; class Actinomycetes; order Micrococcales; family Micrococcaceae; genus Nesterenkonia; species Nesterenkonia sp. K-15-9-6. The sequence goes on along the minus strand of NZ_JBQYEY010000011.1, from coordinate 15,144 downwards.
CGTTCGCGGGCCGAGAGCAGCGCCAGGCGGTCGCGGCCTTCGACGGTCAGTCCCGTGACTCCGGGCGCGAGCCGCACGGGGCGACGCGCCACGGAGGCGACGCGGAACCGGCCTTCACGCCCTTCCAGGGCGGCGACGGCGTCGTGAACCCGGTGCGTGTCCCCGTCGAGTCTGGCCGCGAGGAGCTCCACGACGACGGGCTCCACGCCGACGGAGCGGGCGTGGCGGATCAGCGGGGCGAGGGACTGCTCGGGGAGCGTGTGCAGACCGCGGAGGATCAGGCAGCGCAGCACCATCCGTCGATGCGGAGGATCCTGTGGCGCATCCTCCACGGTCTGCTCCAGGCGGTCTGGGTCGCCGAGGACGACGGCGTCGAGCAAGTACCCCACAGAGATGAGCACCTGCCTCCAGGCCGAATCGTAGAGCCCTCCGGTGGGCGGCCGGACGTAGCCGGGAGGGCCCAGCAGCTCCTCGGCTCGGCCCCCTTCGACGGCGTGGTCGAGGGCTTCCAGCAGCGTGCGCCGGACGGGCCCCTGCGGCAGGCCGCCGTCGAACTGAGCCCAGATGTCCTCCAGCAGGTTCCTCAGATCATCCAGCGGCTCCCCGCAGATGAGGTCCTGGAGCATGCGCATCAGCTCCGTGCTGGTGGTCCGGAGCAGGACCCGGTCCACCGACTCTCCCTCGAACCAGTCCTCAGGGAGGACGTCCTCCTCGGGGGTCAGCAGCAGCCGCGCGGCCCCGAGCACGCTGGCCACCCAGTTCGACGCGATGATCGGCACCTCGCGGAAGGGCACCGCCTCCGGCGAGACGGGCCGAGCGGGCTCCTGCGGGTCGTGCTGGTGGGCAGCACGACAGGCCTGCAGGGTCGCCAGCAGCGCACGCCCCAGCTGGGCGAGGTCCGGGCCAGCCTCCGGCTCCTCCAACGTGCTGGCCTCTGCGGTGTCCCTCGACGCCCCCGGCGCGGCTCCCTCCGGCGCGGTCTCTTCCAGCGCGGTCCCCTGCGCCGGCGCATGCCCAGCCGACGCCGGCGCGGCACCCCCATGTCCTGAGGAGCTCCTCACGGCGTAGTCCTGGAGGTGCGACAGCGCCTGCAGCAGATCGTCCAGATCAGGGCGAGTCTGTGCGGCGTGGGCCAGCGCGGTGAGGCGGTGGGCTCCGGCGTCGACGTCTCGCAGCAGCACGATCTCGATGAACGCGAGCAGAGCCACAGCCGTCGTGTCCGCATCAGCGACAAGCGGCCGCAACAGTCGCATGGCACGGCGGGGTGCGCCGACGGCGATCTCGCAGCATGCCTGGACATGGGTGCGTCCGACGTCGTCAGACGGCAGCGCCTGGAGGACGAACCGGGCCTGGTCCACGTGACCCAGCTCCAGCAGGTGCCAGGCGGCCGCGCGCGCCTCCTCCGGGGTCACCGGGTCCCCCACGGAGCAGGCATGCAACGTGCCCTCCGGGGTCCTCGGCGGCTCGGCCACAGGCTGGCGGGACATCACCAGGCTGTGCTGGTGGACGGGGCGGGTGACGGCCACGCCGGAGCGCCGGATCGTGAGCAGTCCGGCCTCTTCCAACGGGAAGATCGTCTCGCGGAGGGTGTCGGAGTCCATCGCGTCGTCCATGCGTACCTCCCCCTGGAGCGCGATGGTCCGCAGCGCCTGCACGCCTTGGGCGCCGAACGCCTCACGGAGGCGTCCGAGCACGGCGTCGGCGGCACGACGGTCCAGCCACTGCGGCGGATGCACCACCACGCTGCGCGAGTCGACGGTGCCGATCCAGCCCTGCGCCGCCCCATGTCGCGCCAGAACAGAGAGGTCCTCCGGCACGCCACCGGTGCAGGCATGGAGGTACCGGGCCAGCGCCGACGTCGGGGGCTCCTCGAGCATCTGCGCCAGCAGACTCCGGGTCTCCTCGAGGGTGAGCGTGGCGAGCTCCAGATGCAGCCCCCGCGGGCCGTTGAGCACGCGTGCGAGCCGGCGGACGATGCGAGAGGACCCTGAGGCCGTCATCAGCACGCCCACCCGGTGGGAACGGATCACGGCGTCGAGCACATCTGAGGAGTCCTCGTCGAGCAGGTCGGCCTGGTCGACGAGGAGATGCCGCTCCACCGTGCTGGTCACGGGGCCGCCGGCCGAGCCGTCCATCAGTCTGCGGGCCGCCTCCTGCATACCGAGCTCGCGGAGGAGCCCCAGGCGGCGGGTGAGCGGGGCCTCCGGGGACTCCACGGTGGGGACGACCTCGAGCGTCGCTTGGGCTCGCGCCGATCCGTGGGCGAGCAGACCGGCACGCTCCGTGCCGAACACGCCGGTGACCAGCACCACCGGTGCCGCGACCTCCAGGCAGTGCTGCTCCAGCGCCGTGCGGGCCAGAGCGGCGGAGGCGCCGCGCCGTGGGCAGTGGCCGGGCCGGGCCTCGGGGTACGAGGGATCGGGGTACGAGGGATCGGGCATGGGGCGTCCTTCTCCGTCGGCCCAGGGAACTCCGGTCCCCTGGGGGAGCTCTGCCGCGCCGGATCGGATGCCCCAGATGGGAGCGCGAACGGGTGACAGGCCACACTCGTCCCTCGATCCGCAGGTGACCCGGGCGGATCGTGTCTCGAGCGCATGGATCCTGTTGATCAGACGAACAGATGTCCTGTCTTTCTGTGACTATGCCCGCATCGTCTCATACTCCCCCGACGAAAGAGACCGTAGAGCGCCTCGCCCCCGCTTCAGGAGCTCCGATTCCTCCGCCAACACCGGCCGGGAATGCGACGAACGTCATATGTCATCCGGGAGCCCCAGGTCAGCGCCATTGTGACTCGCCAGTTCACCAGAGGGGGCGCGAAAGTGCTTCAATGAGGAGGTTGTGAGGACTGGTCTGAACCGTGTCTTTCAGGCTCCGCAGTGACCGGTGCTCCCGCTCAGAAGGCGCTGATCCGAGCTCCGCTCCGGGTCAGGAACCCATGACGATTCCCCGCGTCCGGGCCCGCAGCGCGCCCTCCGTCACCCGAGGAACGACGACCGTGATCTTGCAGCAGCACCTGTCCGGCACGTGGTGGCCGCACGACAGGCCCTCTCCCCGACGCCCCGGCACGTTGACCGTGAGTCGGTCCCAGGGCGGGCATCTGCGTCTCCGCTCGGGCGACGTCCCGCCCGTCCCCGCCTGGAGCACGGGCGTGTTCCATGGCCTGCTGGAGGGTCCGGCCGCCGATCCCGCCACCGAACGGGCCGCCGCCGCTCTGGTCCCCACCGAGCAGGTGACCGGTCGGCCGGTGACCCTGTTCGGCACGCTGCCCCTCCAGGGCGATGACAGCCCGACTCCCGACGAGGGGGAGGTCGCCGTCGACGCGATGCTCGTCGGCGAGACCGTCGAGTCCCCCGATGAGCACCGTTTCCGCCGAGCCCTTCTCGAGATCCCGGAGCTCACTCCCTGGAGCTCTGGGAGAGTCGCGGACGAGGAGGCGGGATCAGAGGCCGCCGAGGGGGATCCTGTCTCCGTCGCGGTGCCGTGCCGCATCGGTCAGCACGCTGAGACCCACAGTCTGCGATTCACCCCCGATCCCGCCCGCGGCCACGTCCAGGTGGCCGTGACGGACCGTGACCCTGAAGGGCTGTCGGTGGAGGAGATACGGCGCAACGCACACGCCGTCCAGGATCTGTTCTCCCTGGCCTCGCTGGCCCCTCCGTCCGCAATGCACGCCCGCATCCCCACCGGCGAGACAGACGACGAGGCCCAGCTCTTCTGGCGCCAGACGCTGTCCTTCCCTTCCCAGATCGCCCCACGAGGAGCCCTGATCTTCTCTGCGGCAGACCTGGCGATCACCACCGCCCTGCCGAGGTGGTACGAGCTGCGCCGGAAGCACCGCGTCACCGTCGACCTGCTCATGGGCATGCTTCGCGCTCCGCACCGCTACACCGAGCTGAACCTGCTGGTGGTCGTCGCCGCCGCAGAGGCGCTCTTCGCCACCACCGACAACCGGTCGAAGCGCCAGCGGAAGGACTCCACGCTGCGCCTCAAGCTGGTGGCGATGGCCGAGCGCGTGAAGCTGGCGGACCGGATCGGTGTCAAGCTGCCGGTCCAAGAATGGGCCGAGCGCACAGCCCGAGTGCGGAACTCCTTCACCCATACGGGTGGGGCCACCGACTACACGGAGGAGCAGCTCGGCGAGCTCGTCGGCCTGACCACCGCGGTGGTGGTGGCCAACCTCGTCCAGGACCTGGGAGTCCCGCCGGAGGCGTGGGCCGGCGGGCTGGCCCGGAACCCGGCCCTTCGTCTGCAGCGCCCGGCCGACGCGGCGACGCTCTTCTGACCCCAGCTGCTCAGACCCCCGCCGCACTGGCGACCCCGTGGAAACCCTTGCTCCAGAGGGTGAAGCGCATTACATTCGACAGGGACGCTCGGCAGCTGAACCCGCCTGTCTTCGGGACGGGACGATTCAGCATTCCGCGGGCGCGACTCACTCGTCCAGGGGGCATCCATGACCGAGGCACGCACACCCGCACAGAAGACCGCCCGTCGCCGGAAGGTCCAGGCCGTACTGGCCGGAGGACTCGTCCTGGGCCTGGGGGCGGCGGTGACGATGGCCAATTGGAACGACTCGGAGTTCGCGGAAGGACTCTTCGGCTCGGCGTCGTTCAACCTGGAGGGGTCCACCGACGGCGAGGCCTACAACGACCATGACGCCGTCGACGAGGCCGCCCAACTGACCTTCGCGGCGGACAACATGACCCCGGGGCAGACTGTCTACGCGCCGTTCTGGGTGCGCCTGGACGCCGACACCACCATCGACGGAACCGTGGAGGCCTCAGACGGCATCGGCGTGGTCGCCTCCAGCGGGGAGAACGCGGCGCACCTGTCCTACGAGGTGCTGGCCGACCCGGACTCCTGCGATGCCGCAGGCGCCGCCAGCGGCACCTCGGTGGCCGCCGGCGCGGACCTCAGCGAGGGCATCGGCAGCACCACCTCCTTCGACCTGTCCGCCGGGGACGGCGACGCCGGCACACCTGTGCTGCTGTGCTTCGAAGTCCAGGCCAGTCAGGACGACTTCGTCCAGGATGACACCACGGAGGTGACCTGGGAGGTCACGGCGACCTCGGTCGACAACCCATGACCGAGGCGGCGCCGGCCTCTGCCGAGGGGCCCCGCCGCGGACGCCGTGGCCAGCTCTCCCGGAGGATCCGGGCTCTGGCGGCCAGCGGCCTGGTGCTCGGCGTGGGAGCCTCGGTGACGCTGGCATCGTGGAACGACTCGGAGTTCGCCGGAGGCACCGTCTCGGCCGGGCACTTCACCCTGGAGGGCTCCACCGACGGGTCGACCTTCCGCACCACGGACGCGGAGGACCCCCATCAGCTGAGCTTCACCGTGGCCAGTGGGCTGACCCCTGGCCAGCGCACCTACGCCTCGTTCAGCGTGCGCACCGCAGCCGGGTCCGCCGGTGGGACCGTGCAGCTGCAGAGCGACGACGGCAACACCGGCACCTTGGCGAATGCAATGACCTACGGGGTGCGGACCATCTCGGGAACCACCTGCAACGCAGCCAGCTTCGACGCCGGGACCGTGGTGGTGTCCCGGGGCACGGCGCTCACCGGCGACGCGGCAGACAGCCAGACCGTCGCGGCGGACCAGGGCTCCGAGGTGCACTATTGCCTGGAGCTGACCCTGTCCTCCACCGCCCCGAATCAGGTCCAGGGCACCTCGACGACGCCGCTGTGGCGCGCCGTGGGGACCTCCTCGAGCGGGTGAGCGCCGTGTCCCGTATCCGGAAAGCGTGCGTGGAGGTGCTGCTGTGGCTCGCCGCCCTGGCGGGTCTGACGGCGATCGTGCTGGTGATATGCGCTCATCTGTTCGGCATCTCGCTCATCCTGTTCCGCACCGGCTCCATGGAGCCGACGATCCCCCAGGGTTCCGCCGCAGTGGTCCAGGAGGTCCCCGCCGCGGTCGTGGAGGTCGGCGACGTCGTGACGGTCGACCGGCCGGGCCAGATGCCGGTCACGCACCGGGTGACGTCGGTGAGCCCGGGTGAGGCACCCGAGGAACGGGTGCTCACCATGCAGGGGGACGCCAATGACTCCGAGGACCCCTACCCGTACACCGTGACCGAGGTGCGCGAGGTGCTCTGGTCGGTGCCGGGTCTGGCCCAGCCCATCCACCGCATGGGGGACCCCTGGGTGATGGGCACCATCACGGTGGCCGCCGCCCTGCTGGTCGGCTGGGCGTTCTGGCCGCGGGACGGCGGATCGACGTCGTCGCGACGGCACCGCCCCCGCCACGCCTCCGCACCCAGTGCCCGTGCCCTGGGTGTGATGGTCGGGGGTTGCGCGGCGCTCACCTCCGGTGGACTGCTGATGGCGGACGCCCCGGCAGCCCACGCCGAGGCCCTCGATGATGAGCCTCAGGTGGAGGTGATCGCCGGACAGCACCTGCAGCTGACGTCCTCCTACCTGCCGCAGGCCTCCCGCACACTGGCACCCGGTGAGGTGGTGCCCTGGGAGGTCGCCGTGGAGACTGATGCGCCGGGGCCGGGCGAGCTCCGTCTCGGGCTCAGCAGCACCGGGGACGTCCCGCTGAGGGTGCGCGTGGAGTCCTGCAGGGTGCCGTGGTCTGACCCGGCGCTGACCGCCGAGGCGGTGTGTCCGGACGGGTCCGTGGTGCTCCGGGAGGCCGAGGACGTGCCCCGGGACGGGTCCGTGGAGTCACTCGGGGCGGTCGACGCCACCGACCCGCAGTGGTTGCGTGTCCTGGTGACATTGAGCGACGGGGCGACGTCCGAGCCGTCCTCCGGGCTGACGTCCCTGCGGGTGCATGCGGAGGCCTTCGGCGACGACCTGACGGTGACCCCACCGAGCACGGAGGGCCCCCCGAGCCCGGACGACGTGCCGGACCAGGGGGCGGAGGATCACGTGCCGGGAACCGACGACCCGACGGCACGTGAGCCCGAAGACCTGGCCAGCACGGGAGCAGCGCTGCTGCTCCTGCTGCTCGCCGCTCTCGGTTCCCTGGCGGTGGGGCACCTGCTTCGCCGTCGGCGCCGAACTGCCGCCGGGGCGGCAGATGCGGCGAATCCAGCCGACACCCACGACGGGGAGGCGCGATGATGCGACGCCTCCTGGCCGCGATCGCCGTGCTGGGTTTGGTCTGCCTCGGCGTCTCGAGCTCGGTGGCGCCCCGCATCGAACCGACGGAGGCCTCATGGACCCACCAGCAGCCTGCAGGCGCGGCCACGCTGTCTGCGGCGACGGTGCCGCCCGTGGCCAACCTGAGCTGCTCAGGCTCGCTGCTGCTGGGACGGCTGACCATCACCTGGTCACATCCTGCCGGCACGCTGCCACGCCAGGGCTACCAGATCCAGCGCTTCTCCTCCCCCACCTCCAACACGCCCACGCACACCTTCACCGTGGGCCCGAACGCCACGCAGTACGTCAACAGCAACCTGGCCCTGCTGAACACCACACGGTGGGAGGTACGCACCGTCGGGCCGGGAGGCTGGACCTCGGCCCCGTGGGCCATGCAGGTGGTGCAGCTGGCCACCGCGCTCTCCTGCACCCCCGAGTCCGGGCCGCGAGTCTGAGAAGCCCACACCTGAGAGGACACGGCGCCCGAGAACCAGGACATTCCCTGAAGAAATCCGAGCGGGAACTGTTGCCACGAGCAATGATGCATTGTCAGGATGGCAGTGCTCCCGGACTTCTGGGGGCGCCGACGGATCGAGCAGGGGGAATCCCTGGTTGACGAGTGGCAGCGACACCTGCGGATGATCAGGCGGTTCTCGGGCTGAACGGCATTCTCCTCGGATGACTCAGCGGCGAAGGGCCCTGACGCTCCCGGGTCGCGCCGTCTTCGCTGGTCCGGCACCTGGTCTCCCTGGGGTTGCCGGGCCAGCGGCCTGTCCGGCCGAGGACGCGCTGACAGGGACGATCACCGCCGGGTGCGTCGGGGCGCACCGGCCGGTTCGGCCTCCGGCTCCTCGTCCTCCCGTGACTCCTCCTCCGCCTCGTCGCCGCGGCCCGCACCCGAGACCGCCCCGTCGCGGTCACCGTGGGCAGAATGCGACTCGATACGAGGTGCCCCAGAGTCCCGGCCGCCGCCCAGCTTCCCCCGCAGCGGCTCCGGGAGGCGTCGCAGCACCGACCGCAGCACCGCAACGGTGGTCCTCTCGATGCCCCGCCAGGTGCGGCTCGAGACGAAGATGGCGTCGAATGCGAGCATGGCCAGCGAGAACCACGGCAGACCCATCATCACGGCGATGCCGCCGTGCAGCAGCACCACACCGACCAGAGCCAGTCGGCGGCTGACGGGGTGCAGCAGCCCGACGGCGAAGAAGAGCTGTACGTACACGGAGAAGTAGGTCAGCGCTGTGAGCAGCACCGGATTGCCTGTGACCAGGCTGTTCAACCACGGGAAGACACCGTACTCGTGGAGGCTGAGCGGATAGTACAGCGCAGTGCCGGCCTGCCAGGTGGACCCTTGGATCTTGTACAGGGCGGAGGCGGTGTAGAGGATGAAGATCTGGCAGGCCAGGCCGATCAGCGACACATTGTGGATGAGACTGGTCCACCACCCGGGGAACACCGGCAGGGAGTGCCACAGGTGCGCGAACGGGCCCAGCTGCCCGGCGGCGGCGCGCTGCTCGCCGCGTCGACGTCGTCGGGCGTCCAGGGACCAGTGCGCGGAGGTGTTCATGAGCACCATGAGCAGCAGCCCGATGCGGGCGATGTTGTCCCCCTGGTCACCCATCGGGGAGGCTCGCTCCACCAGCGCCGCCATCCCGATCGCGAGCAGGAGGGTCGTGGCGCGAGTGCGCCAGCCGATGATCACGGCCACGGCCAGACCCATCAGAGCCATGTACATGAGGGTGAACAGGGCTGGCGATTCGACGCCGAACACATCGACGAGCTCGCCGAAGGCGTTGACCTCCCGGTACGGCTCCGCCCAGAAGGATCCCGTCCCCCAGAGGATGTGCCGCGAGGTGAAGTTCGTCAGCAGCAGACCCAGCATGGCCACGCCGACGAGGATGCGCGTGGCTGAGAGGCCGTAGAGGGCGTTCTGCTGCAGGAGCAGCCAGCCCTGGCCGCGGATGTTCCAGTCGTTGAGCGGCTGGATCACGTGGTCTCGTACGAGGCTCATCGCCAGTCCCCTCCCTGGTCCAGGTAGGGCGCGAAGGAGGCGATCTCCTCCTCGGTGAGATCTGTCGCCGCCCGCCAGCCGTACTCCCGCTCCGTGCGGGTGGTGTCGTCCACGGTCCGCTCCTCGTCGTCCCAAGACGGAGCGGGACGGGTGGACGTGCGGTACTGGACGTGGAGGACCTCTCCGTCCTCGCCCCAGATGTTCTCAGCGGCACCGGTGGCGATGCGCGTGGCCGCGGCGTCGGCCGTCATATAGCGGTTGATGTCTGACGTTCCGGCGCCGCCGTCGACGTCCGCCAGGCGCTCCCGGAGCTGGTCGACGGGAGTGTCGGTGTAGCTGGCCTTGAGCCAGTCGCGCTGCTCCGTGTTCATGTCGCTGATGGCACTGTGGAGGCGGTCCGCGGTGCGGCGGGAGATCTTCGCCGTGCGTGCGGGGAACGGGTTGCCTGCCACGATGCCGTCCTCGTTGTCGATGAGGTCCACCCAGTCGGTGTGCACCTTGTTCCCCGAGTCGGGGTCCTCCACGATGGCGCGAACCTCGAAGGTGACTGCCACGCGCCGCGGGTTCGGGGCGAAGATCGACCAGTTCTGTTGGAACCAGGGCTGGATGTACTCGCGGACCCGGTCCTGGCCCACCGCATCGCGAGCCGGAGTGCTGGGGGCGACCCACAGGCCGATGATCAGTGTGTGGATGAGCACGAGTGCCACCAGAGGCCAGGTGAGGGCGCGGGCCCCGCCGGGCAGGTGACGCAGTGCGCGCCGTGTCTGGGCCAGCGGTGAGTCAGCTTGGCCGGATGTCTCTGGTCTGGTCACGGAACCTCGTCACTCTCCAGGTGGTGCGGTGCTGGAACAACATCAGCGGGCGAGGGGCGCCCCTGTCAAGGCCGGGTGTCGCGTGGGGCGCCTCAGAAACAGACGAGCTGGCGGCGCCATCACCGGTGAGGGTGATGGCGCCGCCAGCTGCGTATGCTCGGCTGATCAGCTCATGGCTGGTCAGCTGGTGCGGCGAACCTTCGCGAAGGCGACCACACCGGAGCCGACGACGACGAGCAGCAGGGCCATCAGGCCCAGACCGATCGCGCCAGAGACACCCGTGGAGGCGAGGTCGTCTCCCGGCTTGCCGTCTCCCGGCTTGCCGGCGCCGTCCTCAGCACCGGTGCCCGGGTCGACGGTCCCGGTGCCGTCCTCGCCGGCCGCGGCCGGCTCGGCGATCGTCACGGTCTCGGACGCCGAGACGGACGGGTCGGTGTCGTCGGTGGCGGTGACGGTCAGCTCGCCCGGCTGGGTGCCCTCAGGGACAGTCCAGTCGATGGAGAAGCCGCCGTCGGAGTCCGTCTCCACGCCTTCGATGGTGTCGATGACGTCGCCGTCCTCGTCGGTGATCACCACGGTGACCGTGGAGTCAGGCACGAAGCCTTCACCCTCGACGGTGACGTCGTCACCCGGGGTGACGGTGCCCGGCTCGACGCTGATCGACGGGTCGTACTCGACGCCGTCCTCGGTGCCAGACTCATCGCCAGCCTCGGTGCCGTCTGCGTCCACTACGGTGACGGTCTCGGAGGCGGTGACGTCCGAGTCCTCGTCGTCGGTGGCGGTGACGGTCAGCTCGCCCGGCTGGGTGCCCTCAGGGACAGTCCAGTCGATGGAGAAGCCGCCGTCGGAGTCCGTCTCCACGCCTTCGATGGTGTCGATGACGTCGCCGTCCTCGTCGGTGATCACCACGGTGACCGTGGAGTCAGGCACGAAGCCTTCACCCTCGACGGTGACGTCGTCACCCGGGGTGACGATGCCCGGCTCGACGCTGATCGACGGGTCGTACTCGACGCCGTCCTCATCGCCATCCTCGGTGCCGTCCTCGGTGCCGTCCTCAACGCCTTCCTCGGTGCCAGACTCATCGCCAGCCTCGGTGCCAGACTCATCGCCAGCCTCGGTGCCAGACTCATCGCCAGCCTCG
>NZ_JBQYEY010000011.1:0-4085 GCF_052656005.1 Nesterenkonia sp. K-15-9-6 | reverse complement strand
CCTCGGTGCCAGACTCATCGCCAGCCTCGGTGCCAGACTCATCGCCAGCCTCGGTGCCAGACTCATCGCCAGCCTCGGTGCCAGACTCATCGCCCTCGCCCTCGGTCACAGCGAGCGTAGCCTCAGCAGCCTCACCCGTGGTGTCATCCGTACCAGTGACCGTCAGATCACCCGGCTCGGTGCCCTCAGGAACAGTCCACTCAGTGGTGAAACCACCGTCAGCATCAGTCGGAACATCCTCGATCGTGCCGACGACGTTGCCGTCCTCGTCCGTGAACTCAACCGTCACCGTCGAGTCCGGGGTGTAGCCCGTGCCCTCAACCGTGGTCGACTCACCCGGAGCAACAGTGTCCGGGTCAACCGTCAGCGCCGGATCGATGACAGCATCATCATCGTCATCGTCGTCGCCCTCAGTCACGGTCAGCACTGCCTCAGCAGCCTCACCCGTGGTGTCATCCGTACCAGTGACCGTCAGATCACCCGGCTCGGTGCCCTCAGGAACAGTCCACTCAGTGGTGAAACCACCGTCAGCATCAGTCGGAACATCCTCGATCGTGCCGACGACGTTGCCGTCCTCGTCCGTGAACTCAACCGTCACCGTCGAGTCCGGGGTGTAGCCCGTGCCCTCGATGGTGGTGGACTCGCCGGGAGCCACCTCGTTCGGGTCAACCGTCAGTGCCGGGTCAAGGGTGACGCCCTCAGTGCCGCGCACGGTCGAAGACGCCAGGTTGACCTGAGCCAGCGGACCGGCAGCAGGCAGCAGGCTGACCTGCAGCGCCCGCACGGTGGAGGAACCCTCGCCGAGGTCGCCGACCTCGGGCTGAGCGTTCACCGTGAAGGAGACCACCTGGGTGACGACGTCCAGCAGCGGGCCGACGACCTCGGTGGCCAGCGGGCCGGTGATGCCGTCCACGACGCCTTCAAGGTCCGTCAAGACATCCAGGGTGTCCCCCAGGAGAGCACCCACGGTGTTGAGCACCAGGTCACCCAGGCCATCCGAGCTGGACAGGCCCAGCAGGTCCAGCAGAGGATCCAGGAGACCGACCAGGCCCGAAGTCGTCACGTTCAGGGAGTCCTCAGCGGTACCGTCCAGGATGTCTCCCAGCTGGGCATCCAGCGCGACATTGATACCCGCGAGTCCACCGATGAGGTTCACGTCCACATCCAGACCGAGCGAGGTCGTGGCGATAGTGGCGCGGAGGTTGTCGACGATCTCAGTGACCACATCGGTCACGGCCTGAGTGATGCCGTCAGCGATGGCCGCGAGGACCGGACCGCTGAGCAGCTCAGAGTTCGCCGGCATGTCATTGAGGTTCGGCAGCTCCGGGTTCGCCGCGAGCAGCGTCTCCAGGTCCACCGTGACCGCACCGGTGGTCAGGTCCACGGTCACGCCGCTGCTCTCGCCGACGACGTCGGCCGGCAGCAGTGCGGACAGGTCCGGCGCAGTGAAGTCGACGTTCGCACTGAGGTTGGCGAGGCCACCCAGGTCGATGCCGACGTCCAGCGCATCAGAGATCGAACCGGACAGGCCGTCCAGCGTCCCCTGCAGCTCGTCCACTGTGGAGAGCAGCTCGGTGTAGATGTCCCCGATGGCGGGGCTCTCGAGGCTCAGGGTCGCGCCAGCGATCTGGTAGTCGGTGACGGGCTCGCCGCCACCGATCTGCTCGATGTTGGAGGACAGCGCACCTGTCGTGAGGCTCAGGTCGCTGATCAGACCCTCCGAGGCGCCGCCACTGACCTGGGTGAGCAGCTCACTCAGGTCGATGGTCGCGTCCGACGGGAACTCTTCCGAGCCGCCCACGGAGATCGCGCCCTGGTCGCTTACCGCACCGGAGGCGGCACGGGCGTCACCGGTGCTCTGCGCCTCAGCGTACTGGTTGACGGCACCCACCTGGATGACGCCGTTCGGGCCGAAGAGCTGCAGCGAGTCGCCGAGGTCCACGGCGATGGCGTTGAGCACCTCGGCGCCGAGCGGGTTGGTCACCAGCGGGTGTTCACCACTCGGGTTCTCGGCGAACGCACCATTGACCTCGGCGATGTCGTCGAGGTTGATGCCGGCGGCCTGGCCGCCCAGGAACTTGCCCAGCGCTTCGGAGACGTCGGTCGGAGCCGCGTTGGCCGGAGCTGAGCCGGCCAACGCAAGACCGGCGGCCACCACGGTAGCGGTCACGGCCGAAGCGCAACGCTTGAGCAGGCCACGCGCTGGTGGCCCTTGTCTATGTCTGTGATCGGGTGCAACTAATGGCTTCCCCATGGAAGTCCCCCTGTTGTGTACTGTTCCGCGCTAGCCCTTCGACAAAAGAGCGCGACATCACACCGTGATGTCGCTGATCGCGCAGGAATTTCAACTTTTAATGGGCATGACGAGCGTCACGCTACCGTCAGCAAATCTAGCACAGCCCACGGATTGCCTGGTCGATCCGCGGCGGTCACACCCTGTCCGCCTGCCGCGCCAGATCCTGGCCTTGCATGCCGACCGGCCCGGAATCCCTGCATCGACGCGCAATCGAGAAAACTACTGGTCAGTACGGCAGGCATCGTGCGGCGCGGATCGCTGACTTTTATGATGCATTGTTTCGTCGCCCCAGCTGCGGCCCGAGAAAAGAACCTGCGTCGCGTCCCTCGAAATCAACCTGAGAAGGCCTCAGAGAGGACATTCTCGCGAAGCAGCTATCGGCGAGATGACAGCAGGACGGACACCTGTCCGACTAGAACAGCAGACGACGACGGCGCCTCCCGTGAGGGGAGACGCCGCCGTCGTCTTGCGATGGACCGGTCAGAGCCGGCTCGGGAGATCAGTCACCCGAAGCCCGCATCCGCTGGGAACGGATCACCGCGCCCGTGCCGAGCATCAGCAGGGCCACCGCGAGAAGCCCGAGCGTGAAGACGATCGCGCTGCCCGTCTTGGCCAGCCCGGTACCCGGACCCGGAGCGGGGGCACCAGCACCAGCTTCAGTGCCGTCCTCCGTTCCAGCCTCGGTGCCGACGCCGTCCTCGGTACCATCCTCAGTGCCGACGCCGTCCTCAGTGCCATCCTCAGTGCCATCCTCGGTGCCGACGCCGTCCTCGGTACCATCCTCGGTGCCGTCCTCGGCGCCGGCTGCCGGGTCAGCGACAGTCAGCGTGGCCGAGGCGCTCAGGGACGGGTCCTCGTCATCGGTGGCGGTGATGGTCAGCTCACCCGGGTCGGTGCCCTCAGGCACCGTCCACTCCACGGTGAACGAACCGTCGTCGCCGACCTCGACACCCTCGATCGTGTCGACCACGTTGCCATCGGCGTCAGTGATCTCCACGGTGACGGTGGATCCGGGAGCGAAGCCGTCACCTTCGATGGTGACCTCGTCACCGGGGACTGCCGTGTCCGGCTCCACACTCAGACCAGGCTCGGCAGCCTCGTCGTCGTCGATGACGTTCACAGTGCCGGAGGCACTGATCTCCGGGTCCTCGTCGTCGGTGGCGGTGATGGTCAGCTCGCCCGGGTCGGTGGCTTCCGGCACCGTCCACTCCACGGTGAACGTCCCATCGTCGCCGACTTCGACACCCTCGATCGTGTCGATCACGTTGCCATCGGCATCAGTGATCTCCACGGTCACCGTAGAGCCGGGGACGAAGCCCTGACCGTCAACGGTGACGTCGTCGCCGGGAGCGACTTCATCCGGGTGGATGATCAGACCAGGCTGAACCACCCCGTCCTCATCGGTGACCGTCAGGTGAGTCGACGCGGAGACGTCGTCATCCTCGACGTCAGTCGCCGTCACCGTCAGAATGCCCGGATCAGTGCCCTCAGGCACCGTCCACTCCACGCTGAAGCTGCCGTCACCGTCGGTGTCGACATCCTCGATCGTGGCGACGACCTCGCCGTCCTCATCCGTGAGCTCCACAGTGACCGCCGAGTCGGGCACGAAGCCCTCACCCGTCACCGTGGTGTCCTCACCCGGAGCAACCGTGTCCGGGTCCACCCCGATCGACGGGTCAAGGACCGGGTCCTCATCGCCGTCATCCGGGGCAGTGACGGTGACGGTGTCGGATGCGGTGACATCCGGGTCCTCGTCATCAGTGGCGGTGACCGTCAGCTCACCAGGCTC